>CAIXFP010000180.1 GCA_903918705.1 uncultured Pseudomonadota bacterium | reverse complement strand
CCAGAATTCGTCCATTTGGCGGGTGGTTAGGGCGTGGTATTGAGGGTGGAGCATTCTAACACCGCCCCGGTATACGCCGGATAAGTTTGACAAATTATGGGCTTACACGTCTAATACGGCGTTTTTTCGCGACCGAGGTTTTCCATGAAACGCACCTATCAACCTTCCGTTGTCCGCCGCAAGCGCACCCACGGCTTTCGCGCGCGCATGAAGACCGTGGGCGGGCGCGCCGTCATCAATGCTCGCCGCGCCAAGGGCCGCAAGCGTCTGGCAGTTTGACTACGGCGACGGGGCAACCGGCCCAGCCGGCTGCGCTGGACTTGTCGAAATCGTCAGCGTCCCCTGCCCATGGCTTCGGGTGGTTCCAGAAAATGCGAGAAACGGATGATTTTTCATCCGTTTTTCGTTTCCGCTGTGCTTATCGCGGAAGCTTGCTCGACGTGCAGGCCGGTCCCAAGGGGCTGGTTTACGCACGTCTGGGAATGATCGTTCCCAAGAAAGTGATTCGTACCGCGGTTGGCCGCAATCGCGTCAAGCGGCTGCTGCGTGAGTGGTTTCGCCTGGGCCAGGGTGATATTGCCGGTCTGGATGTCATTGCCCGCTTGAAATCGCGTGGCAATGAGCCGATGCTCAAATCGGATTTCTACGCGGGCCTTGCCGCATGCAGGACTTGTGTACTGTCCCGCACTTCTACTCTTACCTGACCTTGCTCCCATGGATTCCCAGCGACTTATCGCCTTCGTAGTTTTCTCTTTTTCCCTCCTCATGCTCTGGAATGCCTGGCAGGAGCACACGCATCCAAAAGAAGTGACCGTGGCCTCATCCGCGGCGACGAGCGGCCGGGCGGTCGCGCCGGACGCCACGTTACCGCCGACTCCCGGACAGGAACTCAAAGGTCCGGTGGCACCGGTCAGCACTAACCAGGTTGTCAAGGGCGCCCGTGTCAAGGTTGAAACCGATGTACTGACTGCCGTGATTGACGCCAACGGTGGCGATATTCGTGAGATGGAATTCTCCAAATATCGCGAAAACGAGAACGCAAACCTGCCGTTCCGGTTGTTTGAAGAGGAAGCCGGGCACAATTATTTCGCCCAGAGCGGTCTTCTCGGCACGGACATGCCCAACCACAAGACTGTGTTCACCCTGGACCCCGGCGACTACCGTTTGAAAGAAGGCCAGAATCAGATCAGGGTGAGCATGAAGGCGACGAGCGTGAATGCTGAAGTGGTCAAGACTTACCTATTCACCCGTGGCAGCTATGTGGTGGACGTGGAAATACGGATCAAGAACTTGGGCCATACCCCGCTGGATGCCTACCCATACTACCAGTACCTGCGTAACGGGCTGCCTCCGGAAGGTGAATCCAAGATGGTCAACACCTTTACCGGCCCGGCCATCTACACCGACGCCAACAAGTACCAGAAGGTGAAATTCACCGACATCGAGAAGGGCAAGCAGGATCATGTCAAACAGGCCAAGGACGGCTGGATTGGCATGGTGCAGCACCATTTCTTCTCCGCCTGGCTGACACTCGACCCCAACGATGCTTCGGCACGCGAGTTCTACACGCGAGCCCTCGGCAATGGCGAGTATTCCGCCGGTGTGATCATGCCCGATGTGAAACTGGTTCCGGGAGAGGAAAAAACCACCACCATGCGACTCTATGCCGGCCCGCAGGATGTGGAAAAAATCGAACAACTCGCCCCTGGCCTGAAACTGGTGGTCGACTACGGCTGGCTCAAGCCGATTGCCTACCCCATCTTCGCATTGTTGAACTGGCTGCATGGTCTGGTGACGAATTGGGGCACCGCCATCATCCTGCTCACCGTGCTGATCAAGCTGGCCTTCTATCCCTTATCCGCCGCCAGCTACAAGTCCATGGCCAAGATGCGCAAACTCGCACCTCGCCTCGAACATCTCAAGGAGCGTTATGGCGATGACCGCCAGAAGCTGCATGAGGCCATGATGAAGGTTTACTCTGAAGAGAAGATCAACCCCCTGGGTGGCTGCCTGCCCATCGTGATCCAGATCCCGGTATTCATCTCCCTTTACTGGGTGTTGCTGGGCACCGTGGAATTGCGCCAGGCGCCGTTTGCCCTGTGGATTCATGATTTGTCCAAACCGGACCCGTTCTATGTGCTGCCGGTGATCATGGCCATCAGTTCCTTTATCCAGATGAAGATGTCACCCAAGCCGACCGACCCGGTCCAGGCCAAGGTCATGATGATCATGCCGATCGCCTTTTCGGTCATGTTCCTGTTCTTCCCGGCCGGCCTGGTGCTCTACTGGCTGGTCAACAACGTGCTGTCCATCCTGCAACAATGGCGCATCAACCAGGTGGTGGCCTCCGGCAGTGGCGCCGCCAACGACAGCAAGCACTGATCGCGGGGATGCCTGCGGCAGACCCCATAGCCGCCATAGCCACCGCCCCGGGGCGCGGTGGAATTGGAGTGGTGCGACTCTCCGGCGGGACGCTTGAAGGTTTCATCCTGCCCCTAACCGGCCGCCATCTGGAGCCTCGGCACGCCACCCATACGCGATTTTTAGATGCCACGGGCGCGACCCTGGATGAAGGAATTGCGCTTTATTTCCCGGCACCCCATTCCTACACCGGCGAGGCGGTGCTGGAACTCCAGGGCCATGGTGGTCCCCAGGTGCTGCAAGGGGTGCTCGAGCGCTGCCTGGAACTGGGCGCGCGCCTGGCCGAACCGGGTGAATTCAGCCGCCGTGCCTTCCTCAACGGCAAGCTCGATCTGGTCCAGGCGGAAGCGGTTGCCGACCTCATCGACGCCGGGAGCCGCGAGGCCGCGCGTTGCGCCCTGCGTTCTCTGGACGGCGAGTTCTCGCGCCGGATCTATGTGGTCAAGGACGCGCTGATCAACCTGCGCATGCTGGTGGAAGCCAGCCTGGACTTCCCTGAGGAGGATGTCGATTTCCTCAAACAGGCCGATGCCTGGGGCAAGCTAGCCGGCATTACCACCCAGCTTGATGCAGTGCTGGCCCAGGCACGCCAGGGAGCGCTGCTGCGGGAAGGCATGAATGTGGTGCTGATAGGGCAGCCCAACGTCGGCAAATCCAGCCTGCTCAATCGACTGGCCGGTTACGATGCCGCCATAGTCACCGCCATAGCCGGTACTACCCGTGACACTGTGCGCGAAGCCGTCCAGATCCACGGAGTGCCCTTGCACATCATCGATACCGCCGGGCTGCGGGAAACCGAGGATCCGGTGGAGAAGTTGGGCATCGCGCGAACCTGGTCCGCGGTGGCGAAGGCTGACGTCGCCGTATTACTGATCGACACCCAGCACGGCGTCGGCGTAGAGGAAACAGCCATGCTGCGGCGATTGGGCGAAATCCCCGTCCTTACCGTCCACAACAAGATCGACCTTTCCGGCCAGGCTCCACAGGTTTCGCCGAGTGGAATGGAACTCTGGATTTCGGCGGAAACCGGTGAGGGCATAGATTTACTGGAAGTGCGCCTCCTGCAATTGGCTGGCTGGCAGACCGGTGCGGAGAGCGCGTTCATAGCCCGTGCTCGCCATGTCGCGGCGCTACGCCGTGCCCGCGGACACCTGCGAGACGCCGCCGCGACCAGTGCACAACTGGAATTTCTGGCGGAAGAATTGCGCCTGGCTCAGGAAGCTCTTTCAGAAATTACCGGTGAATTCCGCGCCGATGATCTGATTGGCGTGATCTTCAGCCAGTTTTGTATTGGAAAGTAAGAACACTTCCGAAGCCTTCCGAACAGTTCCACAAGACCCCTTCAACCCCGCGTAAATGCGGGGTTTTTCCTTGGTGCCCATCATGCCGGAGCGGCGCCAGTGCGGGGCCGGCTGGCTTACACACCCGCCGCCGCCTTCACCGCTTCGGCGATGTGGCCGGCGGTGCGTTTCACCTGGGCTTCGTCGCGGCCTTCCACCATGACCCGGATCAGGGGTTCGGTGCCGGAAGCGCGCAGGACGACACGGCCCGTGTCGCCCAGTTCCTCTTCTACCGCCGCCACGGCTTCCGCCACGCCGGCATGGCCGTCGGTCTTGAAGCCGCGGGCAACCCGCACGTTGAGCAGGATTTGCGGAAAGGTAGGGCAGTCGCGGGTGTACTCGGTCAGGGAACGGCCAGAACCGCGCAAGGCAGCCAGCACCTGCAGGGCGGATACGATGCCATCGCCGGTGGTGTGCTTGTCCAGGCACAGAATGTGGCCGGAGGCCTCGCCGCCCAGCAGCCAGTCACGCTGCTGCATCTGTTCCAGCACATAACGGTCGCCCACGTTGGCGCGCACGAAGTCGCAGCCCAGGGCCTTCAAGGCCAGTTCGGTGCCCAGGTTGGTCATCAGGGTTCCCACCACACCGCCGTGGAGTTGGCCACTTTCCTTGCGGTAACGGGCGATGGCGTAGATCAGTTTGTCGCCATCCATGATGTGGCCGACGGCATCGCTCATCATCAGGCGGTCGCCGTCGCCGTCCAGGGCGACGCCCACGTCTGCGCGATGCAGGCGCACGGCGCGTGCCAGGCAGTCGGTGTGGGTGGCGCCGCATTCCTTGTTGATGTTCATGCCGTTGGGTTCGTTGGCAATGGGAATGACGTCGGCGCCCAGTTCGTGGAATACGTGGGGGGCGATGTGATAGCCAGCGCCGTTGGCGCAGTCCACCACGATGCGCATGCCGCGCAGGTCCAGATCGGTGGGGAAGGTGCTCTTGCAGAATTCGATGTAGCGGCCGGCGGCGTCGTCCACCCGCTTGACCTTGCCCAGTTGCCGGGACGACGCGGTCTTCAGGGGTTCGTCCAGGGCCGCCTCGATGGCAAGTTCCACCGCGTCCGGCAACTTGGCGCCGCGCGCCGAGAAGAACTTGATGCCATTGTCCTCGTAGGGGTTGTGGGAGGCGGAAATTACCACGCCGGCCTGCAAACGTAGCGCCCGGGTGAGGTAGGCGATGCCCGGGGTGGGCATGGGCCCGGTCAGGCGCACGTCCACACCCGCGGCGGTAAGCCCTGCCTGAAGGGCGGATTCCAGCATGTAGCCGGAGATGCGGGTGTCCTTGCCGATCAGCACGCCGGGCCGTTCGCCGTGCATGGAATCGCTCTCCGCCGCAGCCAGCACGCGGCCGGCGGCATAACCCAGACGCATGGCGAAGTCGGGGGTGATGGGCTCCTCGCCCACCTTGCCGCGGACACCGTCGGTGCCGAAGTATTTCCTGCTCATTGTTGGTCTCCTAAGGCTTGCATGATTTTGAGGGCATCCACGGTCTCCCCCACATCGTGGACGCGCAGTATCGCCGCCCTGTTCCCCACCGCCAACAGGGCGGCGGCAAGACTGGCGGCCAGGCGCTGCTCCACCGGTCGGCCGGTGAGGAGCCCGAGCAGGGATTTGCGCGACACACCCACCAGCACCGGGGCGATTTCGGCGAAGCGAGAGAGAGCCTTGAACAGGGCGAGGTTGTGTTCCAGGGTCTTGCCGAAACCGAAGCCGGGGTCGATCAGGATGCGATCAAGGGCGATACCGGCGTCCAGGGCGGCGGCAACGCGCGCCTTCAGATAGGCCATCACTTCCGCCACCACGTCGCCGTAATGCGGCGCGTTCTGCATGACCCGCGGCTCGCCCCGCATGTGCATGAGGCACAGGCCGCAATCGGAATACGCCACGGCTTCCAGGGCGCCGGGGGCCTCCAGGGCGCGCACGTCGTTGATCAT
>CAIXFP010000179.1 GCA_903918705.1 uncultured Pseudomonadota bacterium | reverse complement strand
CGCCGAAGCTCAGGCCCAGGCCCATCGCGTCGGGCACGGTGAGGATGTCGGAGAACAGGATGGCGGCGTCCAGGTTGTAGCGCGCCAGGGGTTGCAGGGTGACTTCCGTGGCCAGCGCCGGGCTCTTGCACAGATTCAGGAAACTCCCGGCGCGGGCACGAGTGGCGCAGTATTCCGGCAGGTAGCGGCCGGCCTGGCGCATCAGCCAGGTGGGCGTGTAGTCCGTGGGTTGCCGCAGCAGGGCGCGCAGGAAGGTGTCGTTCTTGAGAGTGGTCATGGTCGGGCCCGGAGAAAAATCGCCCGGCATTCTAACCGGTCAGGACCCTTTGCCAGCGATGTAGCGCCGGCGCCCCGCCGGCGTTTTTGCCCTGGCCTGCCCTACTGGCTGACCTTGCGCCGGCGAGCCTGGGCCGCGGCCTTGAGGAAGCGGTTCGCCTCGCCCAGTTGGCCGCCGGCATCCAGGGCCTGGGCCTTGTATTCCAGCAGGCGCGCTTCCAGGTGATGCAGGCCGAAGCGGGCGAACTGGTCGAGGGCATGGTCCAGATGCGGCAGGGCGTAGGCCGGATGCTGGTGAAAGGCGGCGATGGCGTGGATCGCCAGGCCGCGCGCTGCGTCGCAGGGCGCATTCCGGCGCAGGGTGGCCAGGGCCCGCTGGGCGGCGGCTTCGTCGCCACGCTGGCCCAGGCGGCTGTGCGCCCAATAGCGCAGCAAGTCGTCAAGGGCCGTTGCCTCGCCGGGTGGGGGCAGGCAGCGCAGGCAGGCTGCGGCAGCGTCGCGGTAGAAATGCAGCGGGGCGTCTTCCGGAAGGGCCAGGGCGGCGTCCGGCTCGCCCAGCAAGGCCAGAATCCAGCCCAGTTCGGCGCAGGACGGCAGCCAGGTACGGGCGTCCGCGAAGCGCCCCATCCAGAACAGGGTGCTGCCCACGGCCCAGGCCGCCTGGATGCGCGCAGCTTCGCCCGCGCCGCGGGCCAGTTCCGGCAGCTTCAGTGCCGGTTTGTAGGCCAGGGCGGGGCCGTGTTGCGCCGCCAGGGCCTGCCAGGCGGCGAAGACTTCAGAAAAACTCAGATCGCCACCACGACCCGCGCCGCGCCGGCTTCCAGGCGGCCGATCACGCCGGCTTCGGTAAAACCGTGGCGGGCGAAGATGGCCAGGACAGCATCCGCCGTGTCCGCCGCGCAGGACACCAGGAGGCCGCCGCTGGTCTGGGGGTCGGTGAGAATGGCGCGCTGCCAGTCGCTGCAACCCTCGCCCAGTTCCACCTCGCCGCCATAACTCGCCCAGTTGCGGGTGCTGGCACCCGTGGTGTGGCCGGCCCGGGCCAGGTCCGCCACGCCCGGCAGCAGGGGCAGGCGGTCAAAATCGAGGTGGCTGCTGAGGTTGGAGCCGCGCGCCAGTTCCAGGCCGTGGCCGAGCAGGCCGAAGCCGGTGACGTCGGTGAGGGCGTGGACGCCGTCGAGTTCCGCCAGTTCCGGGCCGGGGGTGTTGAGCTTCGTGGTGGCGTCGATCATGGCGGCATAACCGGCATCGCCGAGCAGCCCCTTCTTCAGGGCGGCGGAATAGATGCCCACGCCCAGCGGCTTGCCCAGGATCAGCACGTCGCCGGCCTGGCCGCCGCTGTTTTTCTTCACCCGTGCCGGATCCACCACGCCGATGCCCACCAGGCCGTAGATGGGTTCCGGTGCGTCGATGGAATGCCCCCCGGCGATGGGGATGCCGGCCGCCTTCGCCACCGCTTCGCCGCCAGCGAGGATCTCCCGGATGATCTCGGGG
>CAIXFP010000178.1 GCA_903918705.1 uncultured Pseudomonadota bacterium | reverse complement strand
TGCCCGATGACTGGCAAGCCCACTACGGTGTTCGCCCTGTTCTGATGGAAACCTTCGTCCATCCCGATTACGGCGGCACCTGCTACAAAGCCGCCAACTGGCTTGAGGTGGGAACCTCCTCCGGCCGGCGCGACGGCGTGACGAAAAGCTTGCTGCTCTACCCCCTGAGCCCGGACTGGAAGGTTCGACTGCAGCACACCCTGGCAGTGACGCCGAGCCAACGGCCGACCCTGTTCTCGCACTGGGCCGAGGAAGAGTTCGGCGCGATTCGCTTGTGGGAGGAACGCCTCAGGCGGCTCAAGCGGCGGCTGTATCATCTGGCCGATGACGCATTCAACCGATCCGGATGCAGTTTGCCCGAACGTGCCCAAGGCTATGCCGAGACCATGGCGACCTACCGTTTCATGAAGAATCCCAAGATCAACATGCATTTGATCCTGGCCGCCCATCGCGAGGCCGCCGTCGGCCGCTGCCTCAAGCATCCGGTGGTGCTGGTGCCGCAGGACACGACCTATCTGAACTACAGCGCCCAGCAGGCGACGCAAGGTCTGGGGCCGATTGGTACCCAGGTCGACGGCCCGCAAGGGCTGGTGCTGCACAACGCCCATGCCTTCACCCCGACGGGCACGCCGCTGGGTGTTCTCGACGCCAGTTGCTGGGCGCGTGATCCGGAGGCGCACGGCCAACGTCGCGCCGCCGATGAACGGGAAAGCCTCAAGTGGATCGAGGCCTACCAGTCGCTCTCCGACATTCAGCGGGCGCATCCCGAAACGATGTTCGTGAGCGTCTGCGACCGCGAGGGGGACTTCTTCGATCTGCTCTGCCTGGCTGCCAAGCCGGGTGGGGCTCGGCTGCTGGTGCGTGCGGATGCGTCGCGGCACCTGAAGGTTTCCACAACGAACCCGGAGGAGCCGGCGTCGTTGTGGGATCTCATGGGTCGGCAACCCTGTGCCGGCGTCAAGAAGCAGGCGCTGCCCAGGCAGGGAAACCGCAAGGCCAGGGAGGCGCACCTCGAGGTGCGCTTCAGCCCGGTGACCCTGCATCCACCCGGCCAACGCAAGTCGGCCGCCCCGGTGTCCTGCTGGGCCGTGTATCTGAAGGAGGTCGGCACGGCGCCCCAGGCTGAAAAGCCGGTCGAATGGATGCTGCTGACCACGGTGCCGACGACCAGCCTGGAGGAAGCCTGCACCCGGTCGGACTGGTATGCGGTGCGCTGGGGGATCGAGGTGTTTCATCGCACGCTCAAGAGCGGCTGCCACATCGAGAGCCGGCAACTGGGCGCGGCCAGTCGCATCGAGAACTGCCTGGCCATCGACATGGTCGTGGCCTGGCGCATTAGTTACCTGAGCCGGCTGAGCCGGGACACCCCCGATGCGCCTTGCACGGTCTTCTTCTCGGAGGCGGAATGGAAGTCCATGTGCGCGGCGGAGTACGGAAGGACCGATCCACCGCCCATCATTCCGCCGCTCAGCCATGCCGTCGGCTGGCTGGCCAAGCTGGGGGGCCATCTGGGGCGCAAGTCCGATGGCCCGCCGGGTGCCGAAACGCTCTGGCGGGGGTTGCAGAAACTCGATTTCGGCGTGCGGGTGTGGCGGCTTTATCACCCTCATGTCCAGGCGCCGCCCGCCTGGATGGAATACCCGGACGATTACCATGCCCCCTTCGCTCCAATGGCGCAGTCGCCTTAGTCCGGCGGACAGCAGTTGCAAGAGGGCCATGAATGAGGTCAGTATGGGCGTGGAGTGGTGGGCGGAGTCATGTGTGTAGCAAGGTCAGCTCCTGCGGGGTTCGGACGATGAAATCGGACGCCATTATTAAGGTACGTTTTTTCACTCCAAAGGAGAATGGGCGCACTACTTCGATTGAAGGACAGTTCTATACCAGCCCACTATTTTTCGACAGTGAAGGCTTTGATTGCCGACTGATACTGGATGGACGGAAACTGGAATTAGGTATCACTTATGAGGTGCCGGTTAAGTTCTTATATCGAGACCTGGTTTTTCAAAAATTAGCTGTTGGAAAGGAAGTGCTGTTATGGGAGGGGCGATATATTGCGAGGGACCAAGTGGTCAAGATCATTAACCAGGAGAGTTGACTCAGCGGTTGCGGTAGGGACGACAGTTATCTGAATTTCTACAACACCCGCCGACCGCATTCCGTGGGGTAAATAACG
>CAIXFP010000177.1 GCA_903918705.1 uncultured Pseudomonadota bacterium | reverse complement strand
TCCATGGTCTCGGCGTCGGTCACCCGCATGCCCTGAATGAACTCGCCCTTTTTGCCGACGCGCTTGAGCAGATCCTCGATCTGCGGACCGCCGCCGTGTACCACCACCGGATTGAGGCCCACCAGCTTGAGCAGCACCACATCGTGGGCGAAAGCCGCTTTCAGGATCGGGTCGGTCATGGCGTTGCCGCCGTACTTGATGACCACCGTCTTGTCCCAGAAGCGCTGGATATAGGGCAGGGCTTCGGCGATGACCTTGGCTTTCTGGTTGGGGGTCAGATGGCTGATGGGCATGGTGCTTTCCTGGAGATGAACGGCGGGAATTCTACCCAAGTCCCCGGCGGGGAGCCGCTGTATCGAGGCTGTGGCATCATCCTCGATTCCGGCGCCAAAATGGATTCGGGCGATCCGTGGCCCCCCGCGCCCATGACCAGCACGACCGGCCTTCCCGGCGCGGGGGCCGCCCTGCGGCGTTGTTCCCCACGAACCTACAGTATCCGCAAGCCGATCCACCAGAACACGGCGGCGATGGCCGCGCTGGCGGGGATGGTCAGCACCCAGGCCACCGCCAGGTTGATGGAGATGTCCCAGCGCACCCGCTTCACGTTGTGGGCGGCGCCGGAACCGGCGATGGCGCCCGCGATGGTGTGGGTGGTGGAAACGGGAATGCCGCCCAGGGTGGCCATCCCCAGGCTGATGGCGCCGCCCAGCGACGCGCAGGAACCGCTCACCGTGTTGAGCTTGGTGATCCGGGTGCCCATGGTCTTGACGATGCGCCAGCCGCCCAGATAGGTGCCCCAGGCGATGGAGGAATAACAGGCATAGACCACCCAGTTCGGCAGGGTCGCCACGTCGGTGGTCGCCACCCCGGCGCTGATGAGCAGCAGCCAGATGATGCCGATGGTCTTCTGCGCGTCGTTGCCGCCATGGGTCAGGCTGTAGGCGCCGGAAGCGAAGATCTGGCCGTAGCGGAACCAGCGATTCACCTGGGCCGGCGTCTTGTCCCGGAAGATCCAGGCCACCGCCACCATGAGCAGGCCGCCCAGCACGAAGCCGATGAAGGGCGAGAGGACGATGAACAACACGATCTTGCCGAAGCCGCTCCAGATGACCGGCGCGAAACTGCCCGCCTTGGTCACCGTCGCCCCCACCAGGCCGCCCACCAGGGCATGGGAGGAGGACGAGGGAATGCCGTAGGCCCAGGTGATGATGTTCCAGGCCAGGGCGCCGCACAGCGCCCCGAAGATCACGTAATGGTCCACCAAACCGGGCTGCACCGTGCCCTTGCCGATGGTGGACGCCACGTTGAGGTGGAAGATCCAGAGGGCGGCGAAATTGAAGAAGGCCGCGAACAGCACCGCCTGCTTCGGCGAGAGCACGCCGGTGGCGACGATGGTGGAGATGGAGTTGGCGCCGTCGTGGAAGCCGTTCATGAAATCGAAGGCCAGGGCGATGACGACGAGGACGACGAGCACCCACAGACTGATGGTCAAACCTTCCATGGCAGGCCCCTCAGGCGTTGTCGATCAGAATGCCTTCGATGGTCTTGGCCGCTTCTTCGCAGTAGTCGAGCACATCCTCCAGCAGGAAGTAGAACTCCTTCAGCTTCATCGCCGCCCAGATGTCGCCGCCCCCCTCGAACAATCGGGTGATGGCCTTCTTGAACACCTTGTCGGCCTTGGATTCGATGGCGTCCACCTCCTGGCAGAAGGCCACGGCATCCTTGCGGCGGGATTTGTCGGAAAGCGCCACCACGGCCCGGTTCAGGCGCAAACAGGCGTCGGCCCCCAGGGAAGCCATCTCGCGGGCTTCCGGAGTGGAATCGGTGATGTGGTACATGCCGACGGCATTGGCCACGTCTTCCAGGGCGTCCAGCACCTTGTCGAGTTCGATGATCAGGGTGTGGATGTCGTCGCGGCTGATGGGGGTGATAAAGGATTTGTGCAGCAGGGTGGTCAGGTCGGCCTTGATCTTGTCGCCGCTCTGTTCGTTCATGACCACTTCCTTGATCAGCTCGAAAGTCTCGCTCTTGGCTGTGGTGCCCAGGCCGTTCACCAGCCGCAACACGGCATTGGCGGCGGCGGTCAGGCGATCGGTGTGGGAAGAGAGCAGGTCGTAGAACTCCCTGCGCTGGGGCATCAAGGCGCTGAACATGGCGGGTGTCTTCGTGGGATGGGATACGGGGAGGGCCTCGGAATCGCCGGGGGAGTATACCCGGCGCTGTCACATAACCGTAACAAAGGCATTCCGGCCCCCGCGGCCCGGTTCGGCTTGCCGGGGGTGAAGGCGGCAGGCGCGATGAGGCCGCGTTCCCGTCCTACAGCAGGATGATGTCGTACTGCTCCTGGGTGAACAGCGTTTCCACCTGCAGGGAAATCGGTTTGGTGATGAAGTCGGACAGTTGCGCCAGGCTTTGCGATTCCTCGTCCAGGAACAGGTCGATCACCGTCTGGGAAGCCAGGATGCGGAACTCGCGGGCGCTGAACTGGCGCGCCTCGCGCATGATGGAACGCAAAATCTCGTAGCACACCGTCTGCGCCGTCTTGATCTGGCCGCGCCCCTGGCACATGGGACAGGGCTCGCACAGCACCCGGGTCAGGCTCTCGCGGGTGCGCTTGCGGGTCATCTCCACCAGGCCCAATGAAGTGAAGCCGTTGATGGTCATGCGGGTGTGGTCCCGCGCCAGGGCCTTGGACAGTTCCGCCAGCACCGCCTGCTTGTGCTCCGTGCTCTCCATGTCGATGAAGTCCAGGATGATGATGCCGCCCAGGTTGCGCAGCCGCAGTTGCCGGGCGATGGTCTGGGCCGCTTCCAGATTGGTCTTGAAGATGGTCTCGTCGAAGGTGCGGCCGCTGGTATAGCTGCCGGTATTCACGTCGATGGTGGTCAGTGCCTCGGTCTGGTCGACGATCAG
>CAIXFP010000176.1 GCA_903918705.1 uncultured Pseudomonadota bacterium | reverse complement strand
CGATGCCGGGGGTGGTGATGCCGGCGTTGTATCCCGCTACGGCGCTGAGCGCCACGTTGGCATTGGCGTTCACCGCCGTTTTGGCATCATTGGACAGCACCGAACCATCGCCGAAGATGAGGCGGTCATTCAAACTGCCGTTCCCCGCCGCCACGATCACCGATTCGGTCATGCCGCCGATGGTGCGGGTGAAGGTCATGGTGGTTCCCGCCACGACCTTGGTGTAATCGCTCCAGTTACCGCGCAAATAGATCAGGTCGGTCCCCGATCCCAGAAGGTGGGCATCGACATTGGCACCGTCCTGGACATAGACCGTGTCGACATTGGAACTGCCAAGCACGATCAAGGCGGGACTGTTCGTGGCGGTGGTGTGCTGGTCCGCGACGAAAGTATCGCCCGCCGGATTCAGCGCGATGGCCTTGATCTGGTTGGGCGTCGGGTCCGTCACGCCCGGCGCCTGAGGTGACAGGGAGGTTTGCGCCGTGTTCAGCGCGGGGAGTGGCGTTCCGCTCTTCAGGTTGTTGTAAAGGTCATAGGTGCTCAAGCTGCCATCGGCAAAAACCAACTGGTCACTGGCTAGGGCAGTTGTGGCTGCCTTGACACTGACGGATTCCTGTCGGGCGGCATCAGTCAGGGTCAGGGTCGTGCCCGAAAGCGTCGCCGTGTAATCGGCCACGTTGCCATCGAGATAAACCAGATCCGAACTCGCGCCGCTGTTGGTGAAATCCAGGGTGATGCCCGGGCGCAGGTAGACGGCATCCACATTGCTCCCACCAGTGAACACGATCTGCTCGCCGGACAGGCTGAGGGTGCCGTAATTCAGTTCAAAATCGACAAAGTCCGTGGCCGTCGACGACAGGACGAAATACTTGGAAGTGGTGGCGGCGGTCTGCCCCATGGGTGAGAGATTGATCCCGCCCGGAGGCAGCGCGGAGCCGGCCGCCAGATCGAGGAGGGCCGCATCGGCCAGGGTATTGTTGCTCTTGTCGGATTCCGCGATCTGGTTGGCCGGGTCCACCACGGCGCTCAGGGTATACAGGCCCGGCGCGGGAAGCTGGCTGAGATCGAGATTGATGGCAGCCGTCGCGTCGCCGCCCGCGGCAAGGCCAGCGGCGGCCACGGTGGCGGTCCCGAGCTTGATCTCGCCGCCCGTGGCGTCGGACGCCTTGCCGTAAAGGTCCACGACCACCGGCTTGTCCGGCGCGGTATCGCCCTGGTTATGAATCTGCACCATGACGCTGGGGCTGTCGCCGCTGTGGAGCGGAGCGCTCAGCGCAGTACTGGTGATGCTCACCGGCAGCAGGTCCGCGCTGAGCAGCAGGCGCGGCTCCATGCTTTCAAAATGCGGCGAGTTTCTTCGTCCCGCCTCGGGCGCCGCTTCCCCCCGCTTGAACGGCCAGAAGGTCCACAACCCTATCCGTTGCAGCAACTTGATCAGTATTGAACTCAGACGACGAATAGGGTGGCTCGCTTTGGACATGTCTTTCCCGCCTTGATCAAATGAGTTGATGCAAAAATCTGCCGGCTCCCCTGGCCGGCACTCGCGTACTGCCTTGCATATGAGATAAGGGTGATGCTGGCTTACCGTCGGCGGCTAGCGGACTTGAAGGTAATACGCAGAGCCCCCCTGATAACCACTCGGTAATCGTACTTGAATATCTGGAGACAGCTATATCTCTAACGTACAGTAAATGCGGTATTTATCATTTTATGGTTGTCGCAAGTTGGCATGCCTATGCCTTGATCGGGCGAGGCCAATCAATGCCATTACCTGATTTGCTTATTGCGACCTGGATGCCAGGCCGCGTTACAGCGCCACTGTCCGGCTGGACCGGGTGGCGGCGATGCTTGAGCGGGGCCGGCTCGTTTTCACTGGGGCTGGATGGCCTGTTCCGCCATGTGGTTGACGACCGCCGCGATGCGCAGCGCGAAGGCCGGGTCGGGTAGGGCCGGGGTGGCAAACCAGCGGGCCAGCATTTCCTCCGGAGCTGAATCGTGTGCCGGGGTCGCGCCGAAGCGGCTTTGCAGCCGTTCCAGTTGGCGATCATTACGGATCGCCGCGTAGCGCTCCGGTGAGGGTAGGCCGAGGGCGATTTCCAGGTCCAGCAGGAGCGACTCCCGCTCACCATGGCCGGCTTCCAGGTCCGGCCGGGTGGCTTGGACCGCCGCGGCAAAGCGGCGGACAAGCGGTTTCTCGTGCTTGCCCGTGACCGCGGGCAGGGCATTCCACTCCTCTTGCGCGGCGGCGACGACGGCTTCGAGCGGACCAGCGGCCAGGGCCGCTGCCTCGACGCGCTCGGCCAGGGCGGACTTCCGGGCCATCACATCGAGATGCGCCCGGTATTGGCTTCGGCGCTGTTCGTCGAGACGCTGCCGCGCCTGTTTCTGCAAGGCTTCGGCGCGGGCATCCAGGCCGTCGCCGGGTTCGCGCGCCGGTGCCCGCTCGCTGGAGCGTCCCTGGGAGGGCCTGCTGCCGCGGTTAAGAGAATCCGGGATTCTGGCTGAACGCGGGGCGCTGTTTTCCCAGTCGCCGCGGAATCGGGCCAAGGCCTGCTTCAGCTCGCTGCCATCGCCAGTGGCCAGGGTGGCGGCGAATTCATCCAGCAATTGCTGCCGGGCCTGACTGCGTTCCTGACGCTGGGCCGTCTGTTCGGCGCGCAAAGCGGCCTGGCGCGCGAACACGGCGTCGCAGGCGGCGCGGAACTGTTGCCAGAGCCGCTGTTCGTCGCCGCGCTTGAGCCGCACCGGCACGTTCGGCTGGTTCCAGCGTTCCTGCAGGGCCTTGGCTTCGGCCATGGCCTGGCGCAGATCGGGCTGGTCCTTCAGGGCGGTGGCGGCGGCGACGATTTGTTCGCGGCGTTGCAATTCGCTGGCGCGCGCCGCGCCCAGATGCCGATCGATGTCGGCGATCATGGCGTCGAAGCGTTTGCGCAGGGGTTGCTCGGCGCGGAATCCGGCTGCTGGCGCCTCGCGCCATTGCTGGATCAACTGGGCGCGGCGGGCTTCCACCACCTTGAAGTCGGCATATTCCCAGACCATGGCGGCGACTTCCGCCTCCCACCCGGCGCACTGTGCCTCCCGCACGGCCAGGGCCGCGGCCTGGGCCGCCGCCTGTTCCGCGCGGAGCGCGGCCACCGGACGGTAGGCCTGCTCCAGCGCCGCATCGAAGCTTTCCCATTGGCCCTTCGCCACCGGGCCATGGCTGTTGAGGCGTTTCCATTCCTCGCGCAGCTTGGGGATGACGTGGGCCAGTTCGTCCACGTCGTGTTCGCCTTCCAGCAGGGCGCGGGCGGATGCCACCAGTTGCTCGCGTACCTGTACCGTGCCCCAGCGGGCCCAGCCGCGCATTTCCTCGTGCCGGGCCTGGAGGCCGTGCAGGCGCGCTTCCAGGGCACCATGGAGGGTTTCGCCGGCGAGCAGGTTCTTGATTCGTTTCGCCGCCGCGTCGGCATCCGCCAGGTGGCCTTGTTCGACGGCCTGCTCCAGTTGTTCCATGCCGGCGCGCAGGGCCGCCTGATCGATCTTCGACTGTCGTGGCGGCGCTGACGGTGGGGGCGCGGCGACGGCTTCCTCCGGCACTTCCACGGCGATTGCCACGACGGCCGGCGCCTGGTCGCTTGCGGCCTGCCAACGTGCCAGCAGGGGCGCGAAAGCCTCCGGGTGATCCGGCTTGGGCAACGCATCCCAGGCGGCCCTCTGCTCCGCATCGAGAGGGCTGTCCAGGGCCAGCGTGTCGAGGAATCGTTCACAGGCCTCGCTGCGTTCCAGATCCAGATCCAGGGCGCCCAGCAAGGTATCGATCTCGAACAACGCGGTGTTCAACGCCGCGGCGGCACTCTGCTCGGCCAGCCACTCCGGCAGGGGCGCCCGCCCCAGGTCGGCGCGGCGCTCGCGCCAGCCGGCAAGCTGCGTGGCCCAGGGCCAGGCGGCATGTGCGCAATCCGAGGCCAGGGTCGCGGCCTGATCCAGGTGGGTCTGCAACGCGCGGCGCTCCTGGGCTTCCCGGCGCAATTGCGCGAAGGCCTGTTCCATCAGGGCGTCGCATTCCTCGCGCAGCGGGCCGCCGCCGGCCAGGCCGGCCAATTCCTTTTTCAGTTCCAGCAGCCGGGTCTGTTGTTGCGGCGCGGTGGTGAGGAGGCCGCGCAAGCCGTCGGCAAATTGTTGCGCATGGCGCAGGTTGGCCTCCGCTTCTCGACGCTGCCTTAACTGGTCGGCACAGTGGCGATAGACCCGTTTGTCCTTGTCGCGGCTGGCCTGGGCCACCTGTTCCAGCAGGGTGCTCGCTTCGATGCGCTGGGCCGCGGCGTAGCGGACCTCGGCGCTGTGGGCCTGTTTCGCCACTTCGGCCAGCCTGGCATCGTCCCCCAGGCCGCCGATCCAGGCCAGGGCGTGGACCTTGTCCGCCTGGCAGATGGCGGCGACCCAGGTTTCCGGTGGGTCATCAGCCTGTGGGGAGCGGGAATTGCAAGCCAGGGCGCGGCCGAGACGCGCGGCGAGGGGCGCGCGCTCCGCGGTCTCGGCATGGGCCAGGGCGGCGCGCAGGGCGCCGATGTCTTCGCCGGACGTTTTGGCGATGGGCTGCATCGGCGGCGCGGTGGGCGGCGCTTCGGGTTTCTTGAGAAATCTGCTTAACCAGTTCATTACATCGATCCGAGAAGGCCAGGAGGGAAAGGGCGAATCGTATCCGGTGTGCCGGGTAACGCGAACAACGAAATGGGACCAAGGGCAATTGGCTTATGAGAGTCGGACCCGTTTGGCGTGCCACGAGCGAAGCCGGCACCCGCGTCAGGGTTGAATTGGCCGGCCTACTGGGCGAGAGTCGAGCCTTCCATCGTCGAGACCCTGCCGTGCACGCCCAATCCATCGCCCCGGAAGAACATTTTATCGAGCAAGAACCCTATTACGAGGCGGTCGGCAACGAGATCGCCATTTTTCAGGCCGCCT
>CAIXFP010000175.1 GCA_903918705.1 uncultured Pseudomonadota bacterium | reverse complement strand
GCGAAACCATCTGCCTTAACTTCGGGGGGCAGATCATGGCCCGTATGCGTCAGCCAGAAGTTGCTCCGATAGGCTGGGGCCGCGGCGTCCCTGAGCCAGGCGTAGGGGCAGTGGACGTGATCTCCTTTGGACCCATCATTGTAGAACTGAACGTCATGCACGATCAGATCGGCGGCGAAGTTGCCCATACCCGTCGGGAATGCCGTGTCCCCACTGAACAGCACGGTTTTGCCACTGGGAGTCGTGATCGTGTAGCCGAAGGCCGGGAAGGGCTTGCCCTCGGGGCTGAAGCAGTTGTGGTTCACTGGGAAGGGGTTGATCTTGAACAGCAGGTTGGATTCGCCGTGCATGGCGAACGTGCTGTCACGGGGCATCTGAATCACATGGTAGAAAGATCCGAGGCCACAGTCGCTACCCTTCGCGCTCGCATTCAGGTAGTTGAACTCATCGGTCTGGTTCAGAACGAGTTGGCGCAACTCCTCCGGGTAGACCAGCGTGGGTTTGTATTTCTCGATGAACCGGGTGCGGTAGGCCAATGCCTTCAGACCTCCTGAATGGTCGTCATGGCAATGGGTCAGGAAGATGCTTTTCAGGTTGTGGGCACAGGGGGTGGACCCGAAGACACCACAAAGGCGGAGGGCCGTTTCGGGGCCGCAGTCGATCAAATAGTACGGTTGCTGGGCCAGCAACTCGTTCATGATGTGCCCGACGTGTAGCCCATCGGCACGGGCGAACTGGACTGGTCCGATCATCTTCTTGACCCAATCGAGGTCGATGTCGGGGATCAGCGCGAAATTGGTATTGCCGTGGTTCCCTACGATGCCCGAATGTGGGCCAGGTACGCCGCCGCCATGTCCCAAGGCCAAAATTCCTAGCGCCATAGTATCTCCTTCAGATCAAGCGGGGTTAATCCTCGTAGCAGTTCTGATACGTTCAGTCGTTGATATCATGCCTATCCGGTTGCGTGCCACCGTTGCTATGAGCCGAAGCAGTCCTCACAGCATTCGTCGTGGCAGTGATCCACTCTAACACCACAAATCTTCGCAGCCGCGTCCGCCGCATCGCAGTCGCTGTGCATGTTGCAACTGCGCGGCTTCGGGTCCAGATACTGAAGCGCGCGAACAACCTCAGCCGCGAGTTCTGCCGCAACTTCTGCCGTGGCAACGGACGGATCGGCGCGATGCTGGGACAGGCGCCGCCGGATCAGGTGGCCTATCGCGGCGATTTCATCCGGGAATCCCTCGATGGTCAGGCCGCGACCTTCGGGGATGATCCAGAGTTTGTTAGCAATATCCTGGTAACCCATCAGTCTCCTCCTTTGTCACACAACCGGATAGGCATGGTTGATATCTCCTCAGTCTGCCTTCGGGGTGTCGGGCAGCTCCGCGTCTTCAATGATGCTGAGGACGCGGCGGGCTTGCGTCTGGAGCCCACGCCCATAGCCGTT
The DNA here is from genome assembly GCA_903918705.1 of uncultured Pseudomonadota bacterium. Classification (GTDB taxonomy): domain Bacteria; phylum Pseudomonadota; class Gammaproteobacteria; order Burkholderiales; family Thiobacillaceae; genus PFJX01. Next base: position 986 of record CAIXFP010000175.1, on the reverse strand, counting down.
CAGGTACTGAGGATCCGCTTGTGTGACGCCGTTTGCCTCCACGCATCGCGACGTGGCTGCACGCGGCTCGCACTCCGTCCGCAGCAGATCGCGCATCGTGGTGAGGCGCATGACCGTAGCCTCCAGTGCGGGGACTATTTTCGTAGGGCAGGTGTGATCAGCGAGTAGCTCGTTCACGTACAACCCTGGCTGCACCGGGGGGACGATACTGCCGAGAAGGCGGGAGACCTCCGCTCCGCAGTCGCAGCACTCCACGATGAGAAAGTTATCTGTTCGCCTGATCCTGAATGACATCGTTAGTTTCTAAGCTCCGTGTTGAGGCCCGACCAGCGGGTGCGCGCCTTTCCCTATTCTAGCCTACCACGGTAGGTGCTCCTATCAAGCTAGCCTAGTCCCCGTAGCAGTTCGTCCGCGTTCATCCGTTTGTCGGCCAGGGCCGTTCGTACCCTGGAAAGGAAGACATTCCAGGCCGGCAGCCTGTCCCTGCAAGAGAAAGTGATCCTCGCCAGGGTAATGGCCGTAGCCGGCGCCATCTCCTTGGGGTTCGCCTCGAGCAGGAAGAAATCCACGTCCTGGACCGTGTATTCCTGGGATTCGCCTCGCATGGCGGCATCGATCCAGCGCGTCGAGGCGAGGAGCGCCTGATGGATCTCGCCATCGGTCCTAGCCCCGTTGCAGCGTACCAGCAGGTGGTCAATCGTGGACATCGAAGTCCTCTTCAAGTGCGGCGGCGCGGGCCTCTTCAAGAGAGGCGGCGCGGTATAGGGACTGGTTGCGCTCGATCATGTCAAATCGTCGTTCAGCGATCTGACAGATCCGAATTTCCGGGGCCTCAGAAACCTCGTTCGGGCTCGGGGCTGCGCATTCGCCCTCGCAGGCGTACTTGTCCGATCGCTTCGTCCAGGGGAACCTGATTTGCCCGCTCTTTGGGAAGTTCCCCTTTTTGTCGGGCAGGCCTGGCCACTTGGACCCCTTGGGGTGCCAGT
>CAIXFP010000174.1 GCA_903918705.1 uncultured Pseudomonadota bacterium | reverse complement strand
GGCTATTCCATCGCCTGGTCCGGCCAGTACGAGTTCATGGAACGCGCCCTGGCCCGCCTCAAGCTGGTACTGCCGCTGACCCTGCTGATCATCTTTACCCTGCTCTACTTCACCTTCCGCAGCGTCTGGCAGCCGGTATTGATCATGGCCACCCTGCCCTTCGCCCTGATCGGCGGCTACTGGCTGCTCTACCTCTTGCGCTTCAACCTGTCGGTGGCAGTGGGGGTGGGCTTCATCGCCCTGGCCGGGGTGGCGGCGGAGTTCGGCGTGGTGATGCTGATCTACCTGGACCAGGCGGTGCGCGAGCGGGAGCTGGCCGGCCGCCTCGACAGCCGCGCCGACTTGGTGGAAGCCATTGTCGCCGGCGCCGTCCTGCGGGTGCGGCCCAAGGCCATGACCGTGGCGGTGATCCTGGCCGGCCTGCTGCCCATCATGCTGGGCACCGGCACCGGCTCCGAGGTGATGCAGCGCATCGCCGCGCCCATGGTGGGCGGCATGGTCACCGCGCCTTTGCTGTCCATGTTCCTGATTCCGGCGGCTTACCTGCTGTGGCGGGGGCGGCGGCTGCCTTGATCAGTCATCGTCATCGTCTTCCGCCATCTGCCTTCGCGGCACGGTGGCGGGGTCGGCGGTGATGGGGCGGTAGATCTCGATGCGGTCGCCGGCCTTCAGTTCCGCATCCAGTTTCACCAGCTTGCCGAAGATGCCCACGGCGCGCTCGGTCAGGTCCAGGTCGGGAAATTGGCGCAGCAGGCCGGACTTGATGATGGCCTGCTCCACGGTGGTCTCTTCGGGCACTTCGATACGCAACCATATCTGCTGCGTGGGTTCGGCGTAAGCGACGGCAACTTGCATGGCGGCCTCCTCAGGCGGCGACGGGTACGGGGTTGAGCGCCGCGGCGCGGCGTTCGGCCAGGCGGCGATCCAGCACCCGCTTGCCGGCGAGCAGGAAACCCAGCACCAGGAAACCGCCAGGCGGCAGGATGAACAGCAGATAGCCGCGGTAACCGGGGATGACCGTGGTTTCCAGGAACGAGAAGGACGGCCCCAACAGCAGGTGGGCGTTGGCGAACAGGGTGCCGCCGCCGATTATTTCGCGGATGCCGCCGATGGTGGTCAGGGCAAAGGTGAAGCCCAAGCCCATCATCAGGCCGTCGTAGGCCGCCGGCAGGATGCCGGCCTTCTGCGCGTAGGCCTCGGCGCGGCCCAGCACGGCGCAGTTGGCGACGATCAGGGCGATGTACAGGCCCAGCACCTTGTACAGGTCGTGCACCCAGGCGTTGAGGCTCACGTCCACCAGGGTCACCAGGGTGGCGATCAGGACGATGTAGACCGGGATGCGCACGTCCGGGGTGACCACGTTGCGCACCAGGGACACCAGGGCGTTGGACGCCACCAGCACGGCGGTGGTGGCCAGGCCCATGCCGAGGCCGTTGGTGGCGCTGCCGGTGACCGCCATGGTGGGGCACATGCCGAGGATCTGGGCGAACACGATGTTGTTGTCCCAAAGGCCGTCCCGGGTGATGCGGAGGTATTCGTTGCTCATGGCATTTTCATCCTATCTATCTGTCGTCATTCCGGCGCAGGCCGGAATGACGGAGTAAATGCAGCCCAGGCCTCACGGCTCGCCACCGTCGGCCAGCAGCCGGCCCTTCTCTTTCGCGAAGAATTCCAGCCCGCCCTTCACCGACTTCACCACCGCCCGGGGCGTGATGGTGGCGCCGGCGAACTGGTCGAAGACGCCGCCGTCCTTCTTCACCGCGAACTTGTCGGCGGGCGGGTCGCCCAGGAAGCGGCCCTCGAAGCCGTGGATCCAGCCGCTCTTGGCCGGCTCCACCTTGTCGCCCAGGCCCGGCGTTTCCGAGTGCTTGATCACCCGTACGCCCAGCATCTTCCCGTCGCTGTCCACGCCCATCATGCTCACCACCGGGCCGGCGTAGCCGCGTGCCTGAACCTGGAACACCACCGCCACGACCTTGCCACCCTGGCGGGCGCGGTAGACGGTGACCTCGCCGTCGGGGCCGGGCAGCACCACGGTGTCCTTGAGCAGGTCGTTCTCGTACTTGCCCGGCAGCACCTGGGTGAGGG
>CAIXFP010000173.1 GCA_903918705.1 uncultured Pseudomonadota bacterium | reverse complement strand
TGAAAGAGAGTCCATGCTCAGACTGGTCGAGGACATCCGGACGGTGCGGGAGAAGGACCCCGCGGCCCGCGGCGCGCTCGAGATCCTGCTGTGCTATCCGGGGCTGCACGCCCTCTGGTGGCACCGGATCGCGCATCCGCTGTGGCGCCGCCGGGTCCCGCTGCTGCCCCGGCTACTCTCCCACCTCGCGCGGTTCTTCACCGGCGTCGAGATCCATCCCGGCGCCACGATCGGGCGGCGTGTGTTCATCGACCACGGCATGGGGGTGGTGATCGGCGAGACGGCCATCGTCGGCGACGACTGCACCCTGTACCACGGCGTCACCCTGGGCGGCACTTCGTGGCACAAGGGCAAGCGCCATCCCACCCTGGTGTCCGGGGTGATCGTCGGCGCCGGCGCCAAGATCTTGGGCCCCATCACCCTGGGGGCGGGCGCCAAGGTGGGTTCCAATGCCGTGGTGGTGAAGGACGTGCCGGCAGGGGCCACGGCCATAGGCATCCCGGCGCGCATCCTGGATTCGGAACAGGACAAGGCGCGGGAGGAAGCCGCCAAGAAGCTGGGCTTCTCCGCCTACGCGGTGTCCAGCGACATGAACGACCCGGTGGTGAAGGCCATTCACGGTCTGGTGGATCATTCCGCGCTGACCGACCATCGCATCGAATGGATCATGGCCGAATTGAAGCGCCTGGGCGGCGGCAGCGAGGCGGGCGAAGCGGACGACCATTTCGACCCGGCCTATCTGAACAAGATCGTCGATTAATAATTTGAACAATAGTTGACTAAAAGAATCGGGATTAGTAGAGTGTCAATTCCTTCCATCAACCATCGAGGCTTACCATGCGCTTGACCACCAAAGGACGTTTCGCGGTAACCGCGATGATTGATCTGGGTATGCGGCATGAACGCGGTCCCATCACCCTGGCCGGCATCAGCGAGCGGCAACGCATCTCGCTTTCTTATCTGGAGCAACTGTTCGGGCGTCTGCGCCGACAGGGTATCGTCGACAGCGTGCGCGGCCCCGGTGGCGGCTACACCCTGGCCAAGCCGCTGTCCGACATTTCTGTGGCGACCATCATCCGCGCCGTGGACGAACCCATCGACGCCACCCAGTGCGGTGGCCTGGGCAACTGCCACGACGACCGCGAATGCATGACCCACGACCTGTGGACCAGCCTCAACAACCGCATCTACGACTATCTGGATTCGGTGACCCTGGGCGACCTGGTGGCCACTCAGCTGGAAAAGCAGGCGCTGGAAGCAGTGACGCCACGCAAGGAAACCTCCCGCCGCGTGGTGGGCTCGGCGGAAATCAAGGCCGCGTTTTGACGCCGCGGCGCGACGGAGCATGACTGAAATGGTGAGAACCCCGATTTACCTCGACTACTCGGCCACCACGCCGGTGGATCCGCGCGTGGCCGCGAAAATGATTCCCTACCTGACCGAGATGTTCGGCAATCCGGCGTCGCGTTCCCACGTGTTCGGCTGGGATGCGGACAAGGCCGTCGAGGAAGCGCGCGGCTTTGTGGCCGCCCTGGTCAACGCCGACCCCAAGGAAATCGCCTGGACTTCCGGGGCCACCGAGTCCAACAACCTGGCCATCAAGGGCGCGGCCCACTTCTACCGTGGCAAGGGCAAGCATCTCATCACCGTGAAGACCGAGCACAAGG
>CAIXFP010000172.1 GCA_903918705.1 uncultured Pseudomonadota bacterium | reverse complement strand
GGTCGCTTTGGGGTCCGTGGTGCGCGGCGAGACTTACCACTTCGAGATCGTATCCAACGAGTCCGCCGCCGGCATCATGCGGGTGACGCTGGACACCGGCGTCCCCATCGCCAACGCCATCCTCACTACCGATACCGAACATCAGGCCACCGCCCGCATGTCGGAAAAAGGCTCGGAAGCCGCCCGGGTCGCCATCGAAATGGTGCGCCTGCTGCAGGCGCTGTGATGGCCAACGAGAAACCATCACGCGCCGCCGGCACCGGCCGCGGCAGCCGCCAGATTTCCCGCGAACTGGTGTTGCGCGCCCTCTACGAGCGACTGTCGGCGGGCACCGATTTGCCCGGCCTGCTCAGCTTCGCCGAGGAAGCTCACGAATATGCCGAGGCCAATACCAGCTTCCTGCGGGAGTTACTGGAAGGCATTCTGAAACAGATGGCGGCCCTGGATACCGCCCTGGAGCCGCACCTCGACCGTCCGGTCGCCGAGCTTTCCCCGGTGGAACACGCGGCCCTCCTGATCGGCGCCTACGAGCTCACCCATAGCCTCAACGTGCCCTACAAGGTGTGCATCAACGAGGCGGTCAACCTGGCCAAATCCTACGGCGGCACCGACGGTCACAAGTTCGTCAACGGCGTGCTGGACAAGCTGGCCCGGATGGCGCGGGCAGCGGAACTGCAAGCCGCCGGGCGGTGAAAACAGTAGCGCCGGCGTCTCGCCGGCAACGTGCTTCTAATCGGACCAACGAGCCGGCGGGCCCTAAAGGATACCGTCCCTGCGGGACATAGCGCCGGCGCTACATGCCATGCCCTCCGAATTCGATCTGATTGCCCGCTTCTTCACCCGCCCGGCGCCCAACGCCGTGCTCGGCGTCGGCGACGATGCCGCCCTGCTGGCCGTGGCGCCGGACATGGAACTGGCGGTGTCCACGGACATGCTGGTGTCGGGACAACATTTCTTTCCCGATGTGGACCCTTACCTGCTCGGCCATAAAACCCTGGCGGTGAACCTCTCCGATCTGGCCGCCATGGGCGCGACGCCGCGCTGGGCCACTCTTTCCCTGGCCTTGCCGGCGGCGGAAGCCGGCTGGCTGGAGGTGTTCAGCCGCGGTCTGTTCGACATGGCGGACCGCTTCGAAGTGAGCCTGGTGGGCGGCGACACCACCCGCGGCCCCCTCAACCTGTGCGTGACCATCCTGGGTGAAGTGCCCGCCGGCCAGGCGCTGCGCCGCTCCGGCGCCCGCGTCGGCGACGACGTCTGGGTTTCCGGCGACCTGGGTGGCGCGGCCCTGGGCCTGCGTTATCTACTGCATGAAATCGACTTGGCCGATGCCGCCGAGATCGAGGCTTGCCTCATCCGGTTGCATGCGCCGGAGCCGCGCGTCGCCTTGGGCCGGGCGCTGCTGGGCGTGGCCCACGTCGCCATCGACGTGTCCGACGGCCTGCTGGCGGACCTGGGGCACATCCTGGAATGCTCCGAGGTCGGCGCCCAACTCGACTTCGCGCGCCTGCCCGCCCATCCCGCCGTCGCCGCGCGCCTGCCGCATCCGCTGGCGCAACGCTGCCTGCTGGCCGGCGGCGACGATTACGAACTGTGCTTTACCGCAGCGCCCGCGCGTGCCCACGTGGTGCTGGCGGCGGCCGCCGCCGCGGGCGTGCATGTGACCCGTATCGGCCGCATCACGGCGGAGTCGGGTTTGCGTGTCCTGGCGGCGGACGGTGCGGCCATGAACATCGAGGAGGTTGGCTTTGACCACTTCAAATAACCTTCCCTCCCCCCCCGGGGGAGAGCCTGCCCCCGGGTCGAAAGGGGGGGGCGGGGGCGAGGGCAAGCCGCACGCAACCGAGCCGACTCTCGCCTTCCTCCTCGCCCACCCCGCCCACTTTCTCGCCATGGGTTTCGGCGCCGGCCTCTCGCCGAAAGCGCCCGGTACCGTCGGTACCCTGGTGGGCTTTCCCCTGTTCTGGCTGCTGACCGGCTCGCCCCTGTACTGGGCCTGGATCGCCCTGTTCCTGGCGGTGGGCGTGTGGGCCTGCGATGTCGCCGGCCGCGCCCTGGGCGTGCATGACCACGGCGGCCTGGTCTGGGACGAGGTGGCCGCCTTCCTGATGGTGCTGCCCTTCGCGCCGCACACGCTGGCCGGCTACACCCTGGCCTTCGCCCTGTTTCGCCTGTTCGACATCTGGAAACCCTTTCCCATCGGCTGGCTGGATGCCCGCGTACCAGGCGGCCTCGGCGTGATGCTGGACGACGTGCTGGCGGCGATCTACGCCATCGGGGTGCTGCTGGGCGTGGCGCGATGGATGTGACGCAAGCCGAACTGGAAGCCCTCGCCGCCGAATTGGGCCAGGTTTTGCTGGCGCGCGGCTGGATGGTCGCGGCGGCGGAATCCTGTACCGGCGGCTGGGCGGCCCAGGCGCTGACCGCCGTGGCCGGTTCCTCGGCCTGGTTCGAGCGAGGCTTCGTCACCTACAGTAATGACGCCAAGATGGAATTGCTGGGGGTGCGCGAGGAAACCCTGGACGCCTTCGGCGCGGTGAGCGAGGAAACCGCCCGCGAGATGGCCGCCGGTGCCCTGGCCCACAGCCGCGTCCAGGCCGCCTTCGCCATCACCGGCATCGCCGGGCCGAGCGGCGGATCGCCGGAGAAACCAGTGGGCACGGTGTGTTTCGCCTGGGCGCTGGCCGGTGCCCCGGTCGTTGCGGAACGCCTGCTGTTTCCTGGCGACCGTCGTGCCGTCCGGGCGCAATCGGTGCGTCACGCGCTCCGGAACCTGCTCGCCCTCATGCCATAATCAGCCATTCAATTTGGAGGAAACCTCATGGATGAAAACCGCAGCAAGGCCCTGGCAGCCGCCCTCGCCCAGATCGAAAAACAGTTCGGCAAGGGCTCCATCATGCGCATGGGCGACGGCAGCATCGCCGACGACATTCAGGCCGTGTCCACCGGCTCCCTGGGGCTGGACGTGGCGCTGGGCATCGGTGGCCTGCCGCGCGGCCGGGTGGTGGAAATCTACGGCCCGGAATCAAGCGGCAAGACCACGCTGACGCTGTCGGTGATCGCCCAGATGCAAAAGCTGGGTGGCACCGCGGCCTTTATCGATGCGGAACACGCGCTCGATCCGCAATATGCGCAGAAGCTGGGCGTGAAGGTCGAAGATCTGCTTATTTCGCAGCCGGACAACGGCGAGCAGGCGCTGGAAATCACCGACATGCTGGTGCGCTCCGCTTCGGTGGATGTAG
>CAIXFP010000171.1 GCA_903918705.1 uncultured Pseudomonadota bacterium | reverse complement strand
TGTCGGAGAACGTGCCGATGTAATGGCTGATTCCGCCGCCGGGCTTGGCCACGGCGGTGATGGTCAGCCATTCGGCGTAGATCTTGCCGTTCTTGCGCCGATTCCATATTTCTCCCTGCCAATGCCCCTTGTCCCGGATGGCGCCCCACATGCGCCGGTAGAAGTCGCCGGCGTGGCGCCCGGAGCGCAGCATGGCCGCGGTCTTGCCGATGGCCTCCTCGGCGCCGTATCCGGTCAGGCGGGTAAAGGCCTGGTTGACGCGGACGATGACGCCCTCGGCGTCGGTGACCAACATGCCGGCTTGCGATTCGAAGGCGATGGCGGCGATGCGCTGGTCTTCCTCGGCCCTCCTGCGTTCCGTGATGTCGTTGACGCTGACCACCACGAAGCGTTCGCCATGCAGGTCGAAGGAGCCCAGGCCGACCTCCACCGGGAATTCGCCGCCGTCCCGGCGCAGACCGAAGAAGTCGCCACCGTCCATGCCCATGATGCGGTGTCGCGCCGGGCTATCCGGGTTGCGGGCCCGATAGCCGAGATGGTCGGCGCGGAATCTCTCCGGGAGCAAGTCTTCGATAACCAGGCCGATCATGCCCATTGCCGGGTAGCCGAACATGGCTTCGGCCTGGGTATTGGCCTGGGTGATGCGGCCATGCCGGTTCATGGCCAGGATGGCGACCGGGGCGGCATGGAGCATCAGGCGGTGGCTGGCCTCGCTTTCCCGCAAGGCCCGTTGCGAGGCTTCCAGAGCGGCCTGACTGCGGCGCAAGGCTTCGTTGCGCGCTTCCAGTTCTTCCCGGTGTGTCTGGAGATCGCGCAGCCGGCTGTCGACGGGGCACTCCGGCGTGCCCAGCAGGGAGCAGGGCGCGGTGGCGTGGCGGTGGTGGGCCGGGCGCGTCATGTGTGGGCAGGCGCGTGCCGTGGCTGGCTCCGCCCGAGGGTTGTGTAGTGTCGTACCGACATGTACCGCTCCTGCACCGGTGCCGCCAGGACGCGGCCGATCCGGAATGAAATGAGGCGGGACAGTGGTTTGGGCCCCCGGGTTGATTCTGGTGACTAACGCAAGAAGGCGTTTCTTACGGCAAGCTTACCAAAAACTTTAGGCCTCGCCGCGGTTGCCCTGAACCTGGAGCCCGGGCTGGCGCGGCGACTGTCCGTCAGTCGGGGCAGGTGCCGTTTGCCACCACTTCCCGGGCGATGTCGATCAGCTTGACGGAGCGGTCGCGGGCCCGCTTGCGCAGGCGTTCGAAGGCCGCCTGCTGGTCCAGGCCCCACTGGCGCATGGCGATGCCCACGGCGGTGCCGATGAGGCGGTTGCTTTGCAGGGCGCCGCGCAGGCCTTCGAGATCGACGGAACGGGCCAGGGCGGCGTGTAGCATGGGCACGATGCGCGCCACGTCGATGGGCTTGACCAGGTAGCCCAGCGCGCCGAGCTTCACTGCCCGTTGTACCAACTCCTCGTCGTCGTAGGCGGAAAAGAACAGGAACGGCACCGTCGTTTCCTCGCGCAGTCGCCGCGCCAGTTCCAGGCCGTCGAGGCCGGGCATGCGGATGTCGAGCAGGGCCAGATCGGGTCGTTCGCCGCGGCAAAGTTCCAGCGCCCGCAGTCCGTCGCGCGCCTCGATCACCGCAAAGCCGGCTTCGCGCAAGCCTTCCGCCAGGGTGAACAACACCACCCGGTCATCATCGGCCACCAGGATTTTCACCATGGTCAGCTTCCTTTCAGGGTTATCGCCTGGACCACGGGTGCCTCCAGACGCAGGACGGTGCAAAGGACATTGCCCGCCTCGCGGGCATAGCTCAGACGCGCCCCCCGCTCGGGCAGGAGGGATTTCACCAGGCGCAGGCCGGTGTTCAGGCCGAAGCCGCTGTCCAGGTCGAACTCGGCGCCGCCGGACGGCGTGTTGCGGATGGCGATCTGCCCGCGGGCGCCGTCCGCGTGGAGCAGTACTTGCGGCGCCGGGGCCGGTTCCGGGGAGTGTTTGACCGCGTTGAGGATGAGTTCATTCAGGATGAGGGCGATGGCCACGGCTTCGTCACGATTGATCTGTACCGGACGAAACGAGGTGTGCTCATTCTCGATGCGAAACTCCAGGGGGCGCAGCGTCTGCTCCCCCACCGTCGCGCAGATATGGCCCACGGTATCGCAGAGGCGGATCGCCTCGTCCGGATCGACACTTTGCAGGCCGTGCACCACGGCGATGGCGTGGACCTGAGTGATGGCCTTTTCCAGATGGGGGTCGAGTTCCATGAACAGGCCCAGTTCCCGGCGCAACAGGCCGGCCACGCTTTGCAGGTTGTTCTTGATGCGGTGATGCACTTCGCGCACCAGCACTTCCCTCTGCCTTTCCATGTCGGCCAGGCGGCGCTGCTCCAGTTCCTTGCGCAAGGTGATGTCGAGGGCGGCAAAGCTCACGCCGCGCGAAAGATCGTCAGGATCGATCGGCACCGCCGACAGGAGGATATGCAGGATGGCGCCGTCCTTGCGCCGCCAGCGGGTTTCCACGGCCCCGATGCCGCGTTGCGCGATCTGGGTGTATTTCTCGTGGCCGGCCTGGGCGAAATCCTCGTCGCTGGGATAGAGGAGGCGGATCGATTGTCCGATCAGTTCCTCTGCGGCATAACCGGTCATCGTGGTCATGGCCGTGCTGACCGACTGGATGATGCGATCGATGCTCAAGCCGATGCCCGCCGGAGAAGCCTGCAGGATGCTGCGCAACTGCGCCTCGGCCGGGCTCAGCCCGGTCGCTCCCTGGCCGCGCCGCTCGATGCCGTTCCAGGCTGATTCCATATCGCGTTTCTCCACACCGTCCCGATTCTTGCCGAAAGGTAAAAATACCTGAACATCCGAAATCCAGATAGGGCGGCACGCCGGGAAACCGCATCGGGCATTCCACCTGTGGCGACAGTCTCCCGCAAGGCAGGCTGTTAGAATGCCGCGCCTTGATTCCCAAACCGCTTTTCGGCTCGCCAGGAGCCTGCCCATCACCATGTCCCGACGCACCGACCCCAACCCCATGACCTTAACCGAACGCCGCGCCACGTTCTCCCTGGCCGGCATATTCGGGCTGCGCATGCTGGGCATGTTCCTGATCCTGCCGGTGTTCGCCCTTTATGCGAAGACCCTGCCGGGCGGCGAGAACCACGAGATGATCGGCCTCACCCTGGGCATGTACGGCCTCACCCAGGCGATCCTGCTGATACCCTTCGGCATGGCCTCGGACCGCTTCGGGCGCAAGCCGGTGATCATCCTCGGCCTCGTCCTGTTCGCCCTGGGCAGTTTCTACGCGGCCCGCGCCACGGACCTCCAGGACATACTGATCGGCCGCGCCCTGCAGGGCGCTGGCGCCATCTCGGCGGCCATCATGGCATTGCTGGCGGACCTCACCCGGGAGGAAAAGCGCACCCATGCCATGGCCCTGATCGGCAGCAGCATCGGCCTGGCCTTCGCCTTTTCCCTGGCCGCCGGCCCGGTGTTCTACCGCTGGATCGGCGTCCCCGGCATGTTCGCCATGACCGGCGTGCTGGCCCTGCTGGCCATCGTCGTGATCCGCTTCGTGACGCCCAACCCCGGCGCCACCGCCTTCCACTCCGATGCCGAAGCCAACCCGGCACGGCTCAAGGACGTGTTGCGCAATGGCGAACTGCTGCGCCTGAACTGGGGCATCTTTTCCCTGCATGCCGCCCAGATGGCCATGTTCACCGTGGTGCCCTTCGCCCTGGTGGCGGGCGGCCTGGATGCCACCCGGCACTGGCTGGTCTACCTGCCGGTGATGCTGGCCTCCCTGGTGATCCTGGTGCCGGCCATCATCTACGGCGAGAAGCGCGGCGAGTTGAAAAAGGTGTTCGTGGCCGCCATCGCCCTGATGTTCGTCGCCCAGGTCAGTCTTTCCCTGTCCATGCACCTGTTCTGGGGCGTGGTGGCGGCCCTGTTCTCCTACTTCGTGGCTTTCAACATCCTGGAAGCCACGCTGCCTTCGCTGGTGTCCAAGATCGCCCCGCCGGAATCCAAGGGCACCGCCATGGGGGTCTACAACACCTCCCAGGCTCTCGGCCTGTTCTTCGGCGGCGCCGTCGGCGGCTGGCTGGCGCAACACCTGGGTTTCGGCGCCGTATTCGCCTTCTGCGCCGGCCTGATGGCCGTCTGGCTGGTGCTGGCGGCGAGCATGGCCACGCCGCCGCGGGTGAAGACCCAGATGTTCCACGTCGGCACCCTCACGGAGGAGGAGGCGCGGCGCCTGGCCAGCAATCTCAAGGTGTTCGCCGGCGTCGAGGCGGTGACCGTATTGCCGGAGGAAGGGGCGGTGCTGCTCAAGGTGGCGCAAACCGGCTGGGATGAGGATGGAGTTCGACATTTACTGCAAGGAGGACGTTGAATGGCTTCGGTGAACAAAGTGATTTTGATCGGCAACCTGGGGCGCGACCCGGAGATGCGCTATATGCCCAGCGGCGATGCCATCGCCAACCTGCGCATCGCCACCACGGACAAGTTCAAGGATCGCAACGGCGACATGCAGGAAGTGACCGAATGGCATACGGTCGCCTTCTTTGGAAAAACCGCGGAAATCTGCGGCCAGTACCTGAAGAAGGGCAGCTCGGTCTATGTCGAGGGCAGCCTGCGCACGCGCAAGTGGCAAGACAAGGACGGCAACGACAAATATTCCACCGAGGTACGCGGCGACCGCATGCAGATGCTGGGCGGCCGTGGCGGCGGTGGCGGTGGTGGCGGCATGGCCGATTACGACGCCCCCCCCATGGACAGCGCTCCGGCTCCGCGCGGCAAGCCCTCCGGCGTCGCGCCGGGCGCTGCCTCCGGCGCGGCGTCGGGCGGCGGTTTCGGGGATCTGGACGACGATATCCCGTTCTAGTTCGGAAAGGTCATTTTTTTGTTGTGTGAGACCCTGTCGCTTCCCGCAACCAGCAATGATCCATGCGGTGGTCACTCTTCAGGTGGCTGATGGCAGGTTCCGCCGACTGGCGCCACGGCTTCAGCTTTTCCTAGAACCTGCCGGTATGCGAAACAGAGGTTGCGCGCCACGCCAGACTTCAGCGGGCGCGTTCCTCGGCCCCCAGGGATCGCAGTTTCTGCACTGCCCGAGCCAGGTGGGCCTCGTCCCGGTCCAGGGGAAACACCATGTAGGCGGGCAGGGTGAGCAGCGGGCTGTCGTGCACCCGCCACAGTCGCCCCTGCCGGATGGCCTCGGAAACCGTGCGTTGCGGCAGGTAGGCCGAGCCGCCGCCGGAAGTGATCAGATGCAAGGCGATGCCGCCGACGTTGGCGATGCGGGCCGGCGTCTCCATGCTGGGAAAATTGGCGCCGAACTGGGCATGGAACTCCGCGCCCCAATCCACGTGGATGTAGTCGGGGTCCGGCCAGGGCCGCTCCGGCTTGCTGCTGACCAGCACCATGGCCTCGTCGAACAGGTGCTCCACCGCCAGGCCGGGGCGGCTTTGCGGGGTGTACATGACGCCGATGTCGATGATGCCCTGGACCAGGCCCTGCATGATGTCCTCCTCGAAGCCCAGTTCGAGGCGCAGGGAGACGCCGGGCACGGCGTTGCGCATCCAGGTGACCCAGCGCGGCAGGAAACCTTCCCATAAGGCGCTGCGTCCGCTCAGGGTGAGGCCGCCGCTGAAGCCGCTGGGCAGCCGGGCGTCGAGGCGGGCCTGCTCCAGGGTCCGCACCAGGCTCTTGGCATGGCGCAGGAAACGCAAGCCCGCTGCGGTCGGTTCGGCGCCGCCGCGCCCGCGCCGGAACAGGCGCGCGCCCATCTCGGCCTCCAGGGTCTGGATGCGGGCGCTGACAGTGGATTGGGTGATGTGGAGACGGCTGGCGGCGCCGACGAAATTGCCTTCCGCGGCCACGGCGAGAAAGGTCCGGGCGAATTCGATGTCCATGGGCAGGGGTTTATCTATTTAATAATCCGATATTAACTGCAAAATATATCGTTTGATCGAGATTAGCGCTTCCTAATAGACTGCCGCCACCCAGTTCGAAGGAGGTTGGCATCATGGAGATTCTGGATAAGTTGAGCAGTTGGCTCGGCACGGACCCACATCCGGCCAGCCATATGGAGAAGCTGTTGTCCGCCCTGGGCGCCTTCCTCGGCATCCTCGGGGTACTGATCATCAGCCACGGGGTGTTGGGCGGCCAGGGCACCGCGCTGATCGTCACCTCCATGGGCGCCTCGGCCGTACTGCTGTTTGCCGCGCCTCACAGCCCCCTGTCGCAACCCTGGCCGGTCCTGGGCGGGCACATGCTGTCGTCCGCCATCGGCATCACCTGCGTCCACTTCATCCCGGACACATTGACCGCCGCGGCGGTAGCAGTGGCCGTGGCCATCGCCGTGATGTACTACCTGCGCTGCCTGCATCCACCGGGCGGGGCGGCAGCCCTGGCGGTGGTGATGGGCGGCGATGCGGTGCACAGCCTCGGCTATGCCTACCTGGTCACGCCTTTGCTGCTTAACGTGCTGGTGCTGCTGAGCGTGGCCATGCTGTTCAATGCGCCATTCGCCCACCGCCGTTACCCGCTCTGGATAGCCCGTCTTGGCACGGCCGACGATGCACCCGCCGAGGAAGCCATGATCGCCCACAGCGACCTGGTCTACGCCCTCTCCCAGATCGATTCCTTCATCGACGTCTCGGAAGAGGATCTGCTGCGCATCTACCATCTGGCGACGCGGCATTCCCACCCGACACTGGGTGCACGGGGCTAGCCCACGATCCCGATGGCGACGGAACTGCGCCGCGGCTACTGCGCCCTGTGCATCTCCCGCTGCGGCTGCATCGGCACCGTGGTGGACGGCGTCCTCACCCGGGTCGATCCCGATCCGGACCACCCCACCGGCGCGGCCCTGTGCGTCAAGGCGAAAGCGGCGCCGGAAATGGTCTACGCGCCGGATCGCATCCTTTATCCACAACGCCGCACCCGCCCCAAGAATGCTGCCGACCCCGGCTGGGAACGCATCGGTTGGGATCAGGCCCTTGAACTGCTGGCCGCGAAGATGCGCGCCGCCAATCCGGAAGCCCTGGCCTTCGCGGTGGCCACCCCGAGCGGCACGGCGCTGGCCGACAGCTTCGCCTGGCTACACCGCCTGGCGCATGCCTGCCATAGCCCCAACCTGGTGTTCGCCACCGAAAACTGCAATTGGCACAAGGACTACGCCCCGGCCTACACATTTGGCGCGGGGATCGGCATGCCGGATTACGACCACACCGGCTGCATCCTGTTGTGGGGTTTCAACCCGGCCGCCACCTGGCTGGCCCAGGCGAGCGCGGTGCAAAGGGCGAAAAAGCGCGGCGCCAAGCTGATCGTGGTGGACCCGCGCCGCGCCGGGCTGGCCAATTCCGCCGATCTCTGGTTGCGTCCGCGGCCCGGTAGCGACGGCGCCCTGGCCCTGGGGCTGGCGCACCTGCTGATCGAAGCGGAGCGCTACGACCGCGACTTTCTCGCGCAGTGGAGCGACGCGCCCTTCCTGGTGGCCGAGGACAGCGGCCGTCTCCTGAACGGCGCCGACCTTTCACCCGATGGTGACCCGACCCAAGCCGTGGCCTGGAACGAGGCGACCGGCATGGCGCGGACCTGCCCCGCGCGGCCCCCCAACGCCGGTGCGCGTGCCCGTTTGGCGCTACGCGGCCGCTATCTTGTGGCGACGCCGAACGGCCCGGTCATTTGCCGCCCGGTGTTCGATCGCTTTGCCGAACGATGCGCGGCCTGGCCCCCCGGCCGCGTCGCGGAAGTGGCCGGCATTCCCGCCGATCAGGTCGCACGGGCGGCCGAGCTCATCGCGGACAACCTGCCTCTGTCCTTCTTCACCTGGACCGGCACCTGCCAGCACGACAACGCAACCCAGAGCGGCCGTGCCATCGCAGCCCTGTATGGGCTGACCGGCTGCCTCGACGCTTCCGGCGGCAACGTCTGGTTCAGCAAGCCGCCGCTGGCCGAGGTCATGGGTTTCGACTGGGTCAGCCCGGAGGAACGGCAACGGACCCTGGGTTATCGGGAACGCCCGCATGGCCCGCCGCAAAAGGGTTGGATCACCACGCGCGACCTGTTCCGCGCCATCGTGGCGAGTGAGCCCTATCCGGTTTCCTGCCTGTTCGCCTGCGGCGGCAACTTCATGCAGTCCAAGCCGAACACCCGGTTCAACGACGCAGCCCTGGAGCAACTCGATTTCTTCGCCCTGGCGGAACTGGTCGAAACGCCCGCCGCGCGCTACGCCGATCTGCTCCTGCCTGTCTGCACCGCCTGGGAGCGCGAGGGCCTGCAAGCCGGTTTCCAGGTCAGCGCGGCGGCGGAAGCCCATGTGCAACTGCGTCCGGCCATGGTGGAAGCGCAAGGGGAGAGCCGCAGCGACACCTGGATCGTGTTCGATCTGGCCAAGCGCCTGGGGCTGGCCGAACAGTTTTTCGGCGGTGATCCGGAAGCGGCGCTGGCGGCGCAACTGGCGCCCAGCGGCCTGACCCCGGAACGACTGCGCGCGGCCCCCGGCGGCATCCGTCTGGACCTGGAAACCGGCTACCGCAAATACCAGCGGGATGGCTTCGCCACCCCGAGCGGACGCCTGGAATTCCACAGCGAGCGCCTGCGCGATGCCGGCCTCGACCCGATGCCCGACTACATTCCCTCGACGGAACGTCCCGGTGCCCGCTTCCCCCTCATTCTGACCACCGCCAAGTGGCCGCAGTACTGCCACAGCCAGCAGCGCCATCTGCCCTTCTTGCGCCGGCGCATGCCCGAACCCCTGGTCGAATTGCACCCGGACACGGCGTGGGAACGCGGCATCCAGGAGGGCGACTGGGTCGAGGTGACAACGCGGATGGGCCGGATTCGAGCCCGCGCCCGGCTTGACCGGCAACTCGCGCCCGAGGTGGTGTGTGCCCAGTACGGCTGGTGGCAATACCCGGACGGCGCGGGAGACGCCAACCGGCTGATCGACGGCGAGTGCTTCGACCCGGTGTCAGGCTCCAACTGCCTGCGCGACTTCCCCTGCCAGGTGGCTGCGATCCGACCCTGAACCGGACCCCAATGGGCGGTCGCGGACGCGGTCCGTTCCTACGGCACAGGTTCCGGTGCGTTGGGCTTCGTGCCTCAGCCCAACCTACAGCTCGCCGTCTCAGAATTTGACGATGTCGAACAGGTACACAGCATGCCGAAGTGAAAGGCGATGAAGCTGAAAACCGCCGCCATGACGGAGGCATTTTCGCTTTTCTCGAACAGCCTTTGCATGTTCACGGGGCGCTCCTGAATCCGGGTTGAAGTGCGGCGAACCATACGTGCCCGGGTGGGTGGGGTCGAGATGGTGGATTGACGGAAGTCAACCGGCGCTACAGGTACGTGGACCGGCTTTGTGCATCCCGGCTTGACCTGGGTCAACGAACCCGCCTGCCGCCGGGCACTCGTTGATAAAAGTCAATGGCTTTACTCGGGTATGTCGGCACCATGCGCCGCAATTCAATGCCTGGAGCCCGCCATGCTGGAACCGGCCAAGCTCGCCGACTTTTTCATCGTGTTCTTCAGCGCCGCCTCGGTGATCCTGTTCGGCGCGACCTACGCCCTGCTGTTCGCCTGGTCCCGGGTCGCGGCGCGGCCCCGCCTGCTGTATCTGGCCTATGCCGCCTATGCCGGCCTGGCGGCTTCCGTGTTCAGCCTGGGCCGCGCCGCCAACCTGTTCCACAGCACCTATTGGACTTGCATCGTCCTGCTCATGCTGGCCGGCTACCTGGCCGCGCCCCACGCCATATGGCACCTGTGCGTGGGCACCCACGGCAAATCCACCCCCCTTTCCCAACCGCACTCTCTGGAGCAAAACCATGTCTGAAACCCAGGCGTTATGGTGGGATCCGTCTCCTTCTGGCGCAAGACCGCCATCTGGGTGACGGCCGGCTCGTTCGCCGTACTCATCTTCCTCAACCACGCGGACACTGCGCCCCCCCCTCTTCCGAAAACCACCATGTTCCGACTCTGGTCCAACTACACCGCCTCACCGCATCGCGTGATGTTTCTCCCCGGCGCCGTGCAAGGCGTGCTGGCCATGCTCTGGTGGCTAATCGACCTGGAAAGCCGGCGCCTCGGCGGCGCCGGATTGGGATCGCTGCCGGGGCCGGCACTGCATGGCTGGCTGATGCTGTACGGCTTCTT
>CAIXFP010000170.1 GCA_903918705.1 uncultured Pseudomonadota bacterium | reverse complement strand
GCCAGGACGAGGCCGTGCGCCTGGTGAGCGACGCCATCCGCCGCTCCCGCGCCGGCCTTTCGGATCCGAACCGGCCCTATGGCTCCTTCCTGTTCCTCGGCCCCACCGGGGTGGGCAAGACCGAGTTGTGCAAGGCCCTGGCCGAGTTCCTGTTCGACTCCCAGGACCATCTGATCCGCATCGACATGAGCGAGTTCATGGAGAAGCACTCGGTGGCCCGCCTCATCGGCGCGCCTCCTGGCTACGTGGGCTACGAGGAGGGCGGCTATCTCACCGAGGCGGTGCGGCGCAAGCCGTACAGCGTCATCCTGCTGGACGAAGTGGAGAAGGCTCACCCGGACGTGTTCAACGTGCTGCTGCAAGTGCTGGACGACGGCCGCATGACCGACGGCCAGGGCCGCACCGTGGACTTCAAGAACACCGTCATCGTCATGACCAGCAACCTGGGGTCGCAGATGATCCAGAGCATGGCGGGCGACGATTACCAGGTCGTCAAGCTGGCGGTGATGGGGGAAGTGAAGAGCTACTTCCGTCCCGAATTCATCAACCGCATTGACGAGGTGGTGGTGTTCCACGCCCTGGGCGAAGAGCACATCGCCAACATCGCCCGCATCCAGTTGCACTACCTGGAGCACCGCATGGCCCAGATGGAGATGAAACTGGAAGTTTCCGACGCCGCCCTGCGCGAACTGGCAAGAGAAGGCTTCGACCCGAGCTATGGCGCCCGCCCGCTCAAGCGCGCCATCCAGCAACAGATCGAAAATCCGCTGGCGAAGGAGATTTTATCCGGTCACTTCGCGCCCAAGGACATCATCCGGGTGGACATGGAGGACGGGCGCATCGTGTTCGAGCAGGTGATCGAGGCGGTGGCGGCGTGATGCGGGGCGCGGCGCATGCCGCCTCACCCCGCCGGGCCTGGGCTACCAGCCGGGACGGCACTCATGGGTGGAGACGTTGATCCACCGGATGTCGGCGCATCCGGGGAAGGGGCTACTTTTTCCTGGGCGGCAGGAGGTCGGTGATGGTGCCCTCCGCCATCTCGGCGGCGAAGCAGATCGTCTCCGACAGGGTCGGGTGGGCGTGGATGGTGAGGCCGATGTCTTCCGCGGTGGCGCCCATCTCGATGGCCAGCACCGCCTCGGCCAGCAGTTCGCCGGCATGGGAGCCGACGATGCCGGCGCCGATGACGCGGCCGGATTCCTTGTCCATGATCAGCTTGGTCATGCCCTCGGTGCGGCCCAGAGATAGCGCCCGGCCGCTGGCGGCCCAGGGGAAGGCGCCCTTCTCGATTTCGATTCCCTTGGCTTTCGCTTCCAGTTCAGTGACGCCGGCCCAGGCCACTTCCGGGTCGGTGTAGGCCACGGCGGGAATCACCAGGGCCTGGAATTCCACCTTGTGGCCGGCGATGACTTCGGCGGCGATCTTGCCCTCGTGCACCGCCTTGTGGGCCAGCATGGGGTTGCCTGCGATGTCGCCGATGGCGTAGATGTGGGGGATATTGGTCCGCATCTGTTTGTCCACCGGGATGAAACCTTGTTGATTCACCTCGACGCCGGCGGCCTCCGCACCGATCAGCTTGCCGTTGGGGCGGCGGCCGATGGCCACCAGCACCCGGTCGAACACCTGGGCTTCCGTCTTCTCACCCGCTTTCAAGGTGACGTGAATGCCGTCAGCCTTCGCTTCCATGGCGGTGACGCCGGTGTTGAGCAGGATTTTCTCGAAGCGTTTTTCCATGCGCTTGGCCAGGGGCCGCACCAGATCGGCGTCGCAGCCGGGAATGAGCTGGCCGCCCAGTTCCACCACGGTGACGCGGCTGCCCAGGGCGTCGTAGACCGTGCCCATTTCCAGGCCGATGATGCCGCCGCCGATCACCAGCATGCGACCGGGCACATCGGCCAGGGCCAGCGCCCCGGTGGAATCCATGACCCGCGGATCATCCGGCTGGAACGGCAGTTTGATGGCCTGGGAGCCGGCGGCGATGATGGCGTGGTCGAAGCTGATGGTCCGCGCGCCGCCGTCGGCGGCACTGACCTGGAGGCTGTGCGCGCCGGTAAATTGCGCGACGCCCGTCACCACCGTCACCTTGCGCTGCTTGGCCAGGGCACCCAGGCCGCCGGTGAGCTTGGCCACCACGTCCCTGGCCTTCCACTCGCGCAACTTGTCGATGTCCACCGCCGGCTTGCCGAAGCTGACGCCGTGGGCGGCCATTTCCTCGGTCTCGGTGATGAGCTTGGCGGCATGCAACAGAGCCTTGGACGGGATGCAGCCGACGTTGAGACAGACGCCGCCCAGGTCGGGGTAACGCTCCACCAGCACCACGTTCAGCCCCAGGTCGGCGGCGCGGAAGGCGGCGGTGTAGCCACCGGGGCCGGCGCCGAGGACGAGAACCTGGGCGTGCATATCCTGAGTCGAGGGTCGAGAGCCGAGAGCCGAGAGTTGGGGAGCGGATGCGGGACTCTCCACCCTCGACTCACCACTCTCCACTTGCAGTACTAGCAGCGGCATGCCTTCGGAAACCTTGTCTCCCACCTTCACCAGCAACTTCTCCACCACGCCGCCTTGCGGGCAGGGGA
Organism: uncultured Pseudomonadota bacterium; assembly: GCA_903918705.1. Lineage (GTDB taxonomy): Bacteria > Pseudomonadota > Gammaproteobacteria > Burkholderiales > Thiobacillaceae > PFJX01. Next base: position 248 of record CAIXFP010000170.1, on the reverse strand, counting down.
GGTCCATGGCGGCCTTGTCGGATTCCACGGTGACCAGAGGGGCGTCCTTGGCGATGCTCTCGCCGGGCTGCACCAGGATGTCGATAACGGCGACGTCTTTGAAGTTGCCGATGTCGGGGACTTTGATTTCTATGGCTTGGCTCATGGTTCGATCTTGTGTGTCGTAGGTTGGGTAAAGCGCAGCGTGCCCAACATTGCGGCGGATTGTTGGGCACGCTGCGCTTTGCCCAACCTACAGCGCTGAATGG
>CAIXFP010000169.1 GCA_903918705.1 uncultured Pseudomonadota bacterium | reverse complement strand
GGGGAGACGCTCCAGCGCCACATGTCTTCCTCGGCTTCCGCATTGGGGTCTTCCAGGTGGCGGCCTTCGTAGCTGATGTGGAGCAGGTTGGCGTCCATGGAATAGGGGCTGCCGCCGGCCTTGTGCTTCATGTCGATGGGAATGCCATGCTTCTCGGCGTAGGCGATCAGCTTCTCGCGGGAGAGGAGATCCCACTCGCGCCAGGGGGCGATGACCTTGATGTCGGGCTTGAGCGCATAGGCGCCCAGTTCGAAGCGCACCTGGTCATTGCCCTTGCCGGTGGCGCCGTGGCAGATGGCATCCGCGCCGGTTTCGTTGACGATCTCGATCAGGCGCTTGGCGATCAGCGGCCGGGCGATGGAGGTGCCGAGCAGGTATTCGCCTTCATAGACGGTGTTGGCGCGGAACATGGGGAAGACGAAGTCGCGCACGAACTCCTCGCGCAGGTCGTCGATGTAGATCTGTTCCGGCTTGATGCCGAACTGCAGGGCCTTGGCCCGGGCGGGTTCCAGTTCCTCGCCCTGGCCCAGGTCTGCGGTGAAGGTCACCACCTCGCATTGATAGGTGTCCTGCAGCCATTTCAGGATGACCGAAGTATCGAGGCCGCCGGAATAGGCGAGGACTACTTTCTTGATGTCGCTCATGGTTGATCTTCCGAGATTTCAGCGAGTTTGAGTAAATGCCTGAGCAGGCCGATTTTCAACGACTCGTTGCCATGAACCGGCACCGAGAGACGTACTGCCTACCTGCCTTGCCGTAGATGTGGTGGCTGCCATTGATGCGCATGAGTTGCCAGCCATAGCGCTCCAGCATGCGCGCGAGTTCCTTGCCACTGATGGATTTCATACCGCGATTTCAAGGACTCGATCCGTCGCTTCCGTGGCGATCTGGCTGAAATCCACGGCAAGGCAACCTTCCACGGCTTCATATAGATTGGCGAGTAATTCCTCGAAATCCTCACCCTGGGTGGCGCATCCGGGGATGGCCGGCACTTTGGCCCAGAAGCCGCCTTCTTCAGCCTGGTGAACGATTACTTTCAGTTTCATCCCACCTCCTCAATGGCGTGCGCCATCCACCGCCACCACTTCCCCTGGGAAGTCCCCAACCCGCAAGGCGCGCAGGTCGGTCTGTTGCGAGGCGCGTTCGATCTCGATGCCCACCACGCGACCGTCTTCGCTCATGTTCAGGATCACCCCCGTGTGGGCTTCCCAGGCATGGACGGGATCCTCGGGGGAGAGTTCGAGGTAGAGGCTGTCGCGGTCCTTCAGGTAGGCGATGTTCACGCCGTCAGTCCTCAATCCGCCCGCGCAGCAAATATTCCAGCAGCGCCTTCTGGGTGTGCAGCCGATTCTCCGCCTCGTCCCAGACCACCGATTGCGCCCCGTCGATCACCTCGGCTTCCACTTCCTCGCCGCGATGGGCGGGCAGGCAGTGCATGAACAGGGCGCCGTCGGCGGCCACCCGCATCATGTCGCCATCCACCCGCCAGTCGGCGAAGGCTTTCATGCGCTCCGCGTTCTCGGCCTCGAAACCCATGCTGGTCCACACGTCGGTGGTGACCAGGCAGGCGCCGCGGCAGGCGTCCATGGGATCGGCGAAGGCCTCGTAGTGGCCGGTGCCGAACAGGCCGGCGCGTTCCGGCTCCACTTCATAGCCCGGGGGCGTGGAGACGTGGACGTTGAAATCCAGCACCTCGGCGGCCTGCAGCCAGGTGTTGCACATGTTGTTGGAGTCGCCGACCCAGGCCACGGTCTTGCCCTGGATGGAGCCGTGGCGCTCGATGTAGGTGTAGATGTCCGCCAGGATCTGGCAGGGGTGGTATTCGTTGGTGAGGCCGTTGATCACCGGCACCCTGGAATGGGCGGCGAAGCGTTCGATGATGTCCTGCTCGAAGGTGCCGATCATCACCACGTCCACGATGCGCGAGATGACCTCGGCCGCGTCTTCCAGCGGCTCGCCCCGGCCCAACTGGGTATCGCGGGTATTGAGGTAGATGGCGGAACCGCCCAACTGGTGCATGCCGGCCTCGAAACTCAGCCGGGTGCGGGTCGAGTTTTTCTCGAAGATCATGGCCAGGGTGCGGTCGGCCAGAGGGTGATAAGGCTGGTAGCGCTGGAAGCGGTCCTTGATGACGCGGGTGCGAGCGAACAGGTGCTCCAGTTCGTCGCGGGATAAGTCCTTGAATTGCAGGAAATGCTTCACAGCCGGTGCCATAACGTTTACCCCAGGAACGCCTTGATCAGGCCCGCCAGATGTTCCGTCAGCAGGGCCGCTTCCTCGCGCTTCATGACCAGGGTCGGCAGCAGGCGCACCACGTTGTCGTTGGTGACGTTGATCAACAGTTTCTGTTCCAGTGCCTGCTTCACCAGGTCGCCGCAGGGGCGATCCAGCTCGATGCCGATCATCAGGCCCTGGCCGCGAATCTCACGCACGCCCGCCACACCGGCCAGGCGATGCAGCAGATCGGCGCGGATGAAGGCGCCCACCGCGGCGGCGTTTTCCAGCAGCTTGTCGTCTTCCATGACTTGCAGGGTGGTCAGCGCCGCGGTACAGGCCAGAGGGTTGCCACCGAAGGTGGAACCGTGCTTGCCGGGCACGAAAGTGGTGGCCGCCACGCCGCGGGCGAGACAGGCGCCGATGGGAAAGCCCGATCCCAGGCCCTTGGCCAGGGTCATCACGTCCGGCAGCATGTCGCCGTGCTGGAAGGCGAACCAGGTGCCGGTGCGGCCGACGCCGGTCTGCACCTCGTCCAGCATCAGCAGCCAGGCGTTGTCGTCGCAGATCTTGCGCAGGCGGGCGAGGTAGTCCACCTGGGGCATCTGCACGCCGCCCTCGCCCTGGTAGGGCTCCACCAGCACGGCGACGATGTTCTTGTGGTGGGCGGCCAGGGCGGCCACCGCCTCGGCGTCGCCGAAGGGAACCCGCACGAAACCGGTGACCAGGGGCTCGAAGCCGGCCTGGACCTTGCGGTTGCCGGTAGCGGACAGCGTTGCCATGGTGCGGCCGTGGAAGCTCTTTTCCATGACCACGATGGCCGGATTCTCGATGCCGCGATGGTGGGCATGCAGGCGGGCGATCTTGATGGCCGCCTCGTTGGCCTCGGCGCCGGAATTGCAGAAGAAGGCTCGCCGCAGGCCGGCCAGTTGGCACAGGCGCTCGCCCAGCCTTTCCTGTTCCGGGATGCGGTAGATGTTGGAGGTATGGATGAGGCGACCGGCCTGTTCGCACAGGGC
>CAIXFP010000168.1 GCA_903918705.1 uncultured Pseudomonadota bacterium | reverse complement strand
TCGTAGGAATCGCCGGTGCGGCCGATGGGAATCTCGAAGTCCAGCTTGTCGTAGACCGCGTAGGGCTGCATCTTGCGCAGGTCCCAGATAATGCCGGAGCCGCGCAGCATGGGGCCGGTAAAACTGAGCGCCTTGGCGCGATCGGCGGTGATCACGCCGATGCCGACGGTGCGCTGCTTCCAGATGCGGTTGTCGGTGAGCAGGGTCTCGTACTCGTCGACGTAGCCGAAGAAACGCTTCGAGAAGTCCTCGATGAAGTCGAGCACGCTGCCCTGGCGGTTCTCGTTGAGGCGGCGGATGTCGGCCTGGCTCTTCTTGACCTGGTACTGCGGCATGGCGTCGGGCAGGTCGCGGTAGACGCCGCCGGGACGGTAATAGGCCGCGTGCATGCGCGCTCCGGTGACCGCCTCGTACACGTCCATGAGGTCTTCCCGCTCGCGGAAGGCGTACAGAAACACCGTCATGGCGCCGATGTCGAGGGCGTGGGTGCCGAGCCAGAGCAGATGGTTCAGGATGCGGGTGATTTCGTCGAACATCACCCGGATGTACTGCGCCCGCTCCGGCACCTCGATACCCAGCAGCTTCTCGACGGCCATGCAGTAGGCATGCTCGTTCATCATCATGGACATGTAGTCCAGACGGTCCATGTAGGGCACGCACTGCAGGAAGGTGCGCGACTCCGCCAGCTTCTCGGTGCCGCGATGGAGCAGGCCGACGTGGGGGTCGGCGCGTTCGATCACTTCGCCGTCGAGTTCCAGCACCAGGCGCAGCACGCCGTGGGCGGCCGGATGCTGGGGGCCGAAGTTGATGGTGTAGTTGCGAATTTCCGCAGAGGCGGCGGACGCTGAGGCGGTCATGGCGCGGCACCGTAGTTGTCTTCGCGCACGATGCGCGGGGTGATTACACGCGGGTCTATGCTCACCGGCTGATACACCACGCGCTTGAGTTCCGGGTCGTAGCGCATTTCCACGTGGCCGGAGACCGGGAAGTCCTTGCGGAAGGGATGGCCGATGAAGCCGTAGTCGGTAAGGATGCGGCGCAGGTCGGGATGGCCGTCGAAGACGATGCCGAACAGGTCGAAGGCCTCCCGCTCGAACCAGTTCACCCCCGGCCAGATTTCCACCAGGGACGGCAGGATCGGCAATTCGTCGTCGTCACAGAAGGTGCGCACCCGCACCCGGTGGTTGCGCTGGATCGAGAGCAGATGCAGCACCACGGCATAGCGGCGGCCTTCCCAGGCACCGTCCTGGTAGGCGGAGTAGTCGACGCCGCACAGGTCGACCATCAGGTCGAAGGCCAGCTTGGGCGTATCGCGCAGGGTCTTGCACACATAGAGCCAATCCGCGACCGGCACTTCGATGGTGATCTGGCCCTGGGTGATCTTCTGGGTCAGGATCTTGTCGCCCAGCGTCTCTTCGATGCGTTCGAGCAGGATTTCCGGAGTCAATGGCATATGCGTGGAGTCCTGTCAGCGGGCGATGGTGCTGGTACGGCGGATCTTCTTCTGCAACTGGATCAGCCCGTAGAGCAGCGCTTCCGCCGTGGGCGGGCAGCCCGGCACGTAGATGTCCACCGGCACGATGCGGTCGCAGCCACGCACCACGGAGTAGGAATAGTGATAGTAGCCGCCGCCGTTGGCGCAGGAGCCCATGGAGATCACCCAGCGCGGCTCGGCCATCTGGTCGTAGACCTTGCGCAGGGCCGGAGCCATCTTGTTGCACAGGGTGCCGGCGACGATCATCAGGTCGGACTGGCGCGGGCTCGGACGGAAAACGATGCCGAAGCGGTCCAGGTCATAACGGGAAGCGCCGGCCTGCATCATCTCGATGGCGCAGCAGGCCAGACCGAAGGTCATGGGCCAGAGCGAGCCGGTGCGGGTGTAGTTCACCACCGTGTCGACGGTGGTGGTGACGAAGCCTTTTTCCAGAATGCCTTCGATGCCCATCTCGTCACTCCCAATCCAGGGCGCCCTGCATCCACTCGTAGACGAAGCCGACGACGAGGATGGCAAGGAAAATCATCATGGCGACGAAGCCGAACAGGCCGATCTCGTTCAACACCACGGCCCAGGGGAAAAGGAAGGCGATCTCCAGGTCGAACAGGATGAACAGGATGGCGACCAGGTAATAGCGCACGTCGAACTTCATGCGCGCGTCCTCGAATGCCTCGAAGCCGCACTCGTAGGGGGAAAGTTTTTCCGCATCCGGCTTGTGCGGCCCCAACACGAAGCCCGCCACCATGGGACCGACGCCGACCGCCAAGCCCACCAGCACGAACATCAGAACCGGAAAGTAGTTGTTAAGCATCAAGCCCCCGAATGGCACGTTCAAACTACGCCAAGAAGGCGCGCAGTCTAGGCTTTCAGCAACCTTACGTCAAGGCGAGCAAAAACAAAAAACCCATTGCTATCAATGGCTTATTAAATGACGATAAAGGGATATAAAGAAATTCGATGGGAATTCCTCCCCTAATGTCCGCACATCTGAGAAGCGCAGGCGAATGCTGCGTTGCAGCAATCAAGGTAAACGATTATTCCTGTTGCACCGATTATTGCATTGCACAACGAGAGGGGCCGCACCGACATGGGGAGCGGACCACTGCAAACTGACAGCATGCTACGCTGGACCGCTGTCACCAGATCGTGCGGTCATCCTGGCACGCAACAATGTGTTTCAACCTCCTCGACAGCAGGTTGCCGCAGCCACTTGTCGGATTTACTTACAGTAGCGAGCCATTGCCAACAACCTACGGCCATAGCACGGACAAAGCATCAGCCTTCGTGGCTGTAACAAGCAGCTATCTTGGGCAGCCATGTGCGTGGCTTACCAGCCCCCCTCCCACCAGCCACAGACGCCGTGCGGCTGACAATATCGCCGCTCCAGGAGGATCGCCCGGGAGGACAGCCAAGCCGGGACGTCGGCACTGCTTGCAGCAACCTCGTGGTGTTCAGGACCGAACCAGCCAGGCCCCAAGTGGTGCGGCTGTGTCGATAATTTTTACACTCGACGCATCGGAACCGCCGAGGTTGCACTAACCATTTGAATGTTTTTACTTATTTTGCTGGCTTGATAATTGCTTCTGCCCAGGCACGGCTCCGGCAACCTGCCGATCATCTTCGATCCGTTGCCAGCCCTTAGTCTCGTATCAAGGAAACCAACCACAATGACCAACAAGTTGCTGCTTCTGACCGTTGCCGCGTTCTGCGTCCCGGTCACCGCCCACGCCCTGACGTTGGTGCAAACCAGCGACCCCGGCTACTACAACAACAGTATCGGTACCGTGCTGAACGACACCAATGGCGGCGAGACCGGACCTTTTCCGGTAAGTAACGATGGCAGCTATAGGTACACG
>CAIXFP010000167.1 GCA_903918705.1 uncultured Pseudomonadota bacterium | reverse complement strand
TTTCGCAGAAACAGAGAACGGAGAGCGCAGAGAGCGGAACAACCGCCGAAACCGGGGTTTTCGTACCGATGCCGCCTTTCGCACGAATCCGGGAACCCGCGCCAGTACTGGCGTGGCGGGCGGAAAAGAAAAAGGCCAGAGCAACGTCTGGCCTTCGGTGAGTGGTGGTGCTGGGTTTACTACCGAACGCCTCGCTCTTGGGGCAAATGAGTACGTCTGCGGGCATACGCGGGAGAGACAGGAAACTCAAGCAAGGGGCCATGATCAGGTAGGCCGTCCCCCGGCGAGCCTGCGGCGATTTGGCGGAGGCGATCATCACCGAGTCAGCAGATCGATGTAGCCCTGATAGCTATAGCTCCTGTTCTTCTTCTGCCCGGTCATTTCCTTGACAATGCCCAGTTCGGCCAACAGGCCGACCGCCGAGCTGGCCGTCGGGAAGCTCGTGTTCAGCATCTGCCGGGCCCGATCGATGGTGAAACGCGGCATCATCGGTAGCATTTCGAACAGGCGATAGGCTGCCGGGCCTGACTTCGGCGATTCGAGTATGCGGCGACGATCCGCGGCTACCAATGTGGCGATTGCCACGATGTTTCGCTCTGCCTCGCTAGCTGAATAGGCCACCCCTTCGAGGAAGAAAACCACCCAGCCTTCCCAATCCCCTTCGGTGCGGACGTTGGACAGGCAACGGTAGTACTCCGTCTGATACTGCTTCAAGTAGCCGCTCAGGTACATCAGGGGCTCGGGCAGCAAGCCCCATTGTTCGAGGAGCGCGGCGATCAGCAGGCGGCCGATGCGGCCGTTGCCGTCGAGGAACGGGTGGATGGTTTCGAACTGGGCGTGGACCAGGGCGATCCGCACCAGGGGCGGCAACGTCGGGGAAGCTTCGTGGATGAACCGCTCCATGTCGGCCAGAAGGTCCGCCACGCGCTCTGCGGGAGGTGGCACGAACACCGCGTTTCCCGGCCGGGTACCGCCGATCCAGTTCTGGGAACGGCGTAACTCGCCCGGCTGCTTGCCCGCGCCACGCGCGCCATCGAGCAGCAGGCGATGCGCGTTGCACAGCAGGCGAACGCTGATCGGAAGACCTTGGGGGTCGCGCAAGTTGTCACGCACCAACCGGAACGCGCCCAGATAATTGGTGACTTCCTCGACGTCATCCGTGTTGCTGACCGTAAGTCCTGCTTCTTCATCGAACAGATCGGTCAGGGTGGCCTGGGTGCCCTCAATCTGGGAAGTGAGCAGCGCTTCCTTGCGGATGGCGCTGTAGAGCAGCCAGTCCACGGACGGCACCAGTCCCGATACGCCGGACAAGCGGGCCAGGGCCAGTTCCGCAGCGCGATTGGCTGCGACGAACGACTCCGGTGCCATCCCGGGATCACTGGGCGGCAGCGGGCTGGGCACGAAGGCCCGAACGGTTTCGCCCAGAGTGGTCGAAGTGATGTAGGTGCCGACGGTGCGCTTCATATTCAAATGCCGTTAACGGTTTGGTCGTCTTATTAAAGCATGCTTTAATAAGTGGCGCGCAAGTCAAGAATTCTTTAATACGGATAGCCAGTGATGGGCCTGGTTCTTGAGTTATTGCCCTCTTTATTACCCTTACTTCAGGGCAATTACCCCTTCTCTACCCTGTTCACGGAACGCGAACGCCGTGGATTCCTGAACGCCTCAAAGGAACGTCGCCACGACCAGGGTATGACACCGAGGACAAGCAAATCTCCCATCGTTCATGTCGACGAAGCGCAGACCGGTGTCCTTGAAATCGGGTGTGTCCTTCCAGATGGTTACCAGCCGTCCATTCGCTTGGACGTCCTCTTGCAGTCCGCACTGTGGGCAGGTCAGCAACTCGCGGTCATCGGTAAACAGGCCCAGGGCTGCCGCCTGCTGCTTCATATGGTGAAGTTCCCTGCACAGATCGAGCAAGGCGGTTGCAGGCTCCCTAGAAGGTTCATCGCCCCTACTGGTCATTCGTCTACCCCCAGTCCGGCTCGCCGCCAAAGGTCATCGAAGTCGTCTCCCACGCCCCACCCCAGGTTGTGCCCCATCACACGGACATCCTCGAGCCGGTCAAGGAAACTCGCTCGTTGCCCTTCAGGTAGGCCCATGACCACCTTCAATGCCTGCTCGAACATACGAACCAGGGCGTTGTAGTAACTCTCGTCATCCAGCCCGACATCACTGCTGAAGCCGGTAGCCTGTTCGCAGTAGAACACCATCAACTCGGCGAGGCCCTCGGGTTGGCCGATGGCCTTCTTGTAGTCTGAGATGGCTTTCTTGGCCTTGGCCACGGAGGTGTCCTGGCTTTTGAACACATCCGGCCACAGCCAGCGGTCGATGGTGGCCTTGTAGGGCTTGAGCACATCGCCACCCAGGCCGAAGCGGGCATGCAGGAAGGTCTGGTTGTCCTTGCTGGCGGCATACAAATCCTGCACCAGACCGAGCAGGCCGGCGCGGTCGAAATCGGCCAGCTTGGATTTGACGTCACTCCACGACGGAGAAATCTTCCTGGTGGCCATATCTCACTCCCCCTTGCCGACCGGCTTATTCCCCGCCTCGATCTGCCTGACCACCCTGTCGAAGTCGCTCTCAAACAGACGGTCCTGCACGATGCGATATTTCTCGAACTCGCTTTCGGCGTGGGCCTTGGCAATTTCCGCGGTGACCTTGCCCGCATCTTGCAGAACTTCACGATCGGTCGCCTCGATGAAGCGGTTGAGGCGCGTTTCCCAATCCTGCATCGTCATGGGGATCTGCCGCAACGCCATATCTTCGGCCAGATCCAGATAGGCCGACACCAGCCGCTGTAACTGCGCCATTTCGGCTTCGGTCAGATAGTTCTTGGCGACGACCACATCGAATTTCTGAATCTTGCCTCCAGGCGCATCCTTCCAGGTGGTCAGCCCCATATTGTCTTTGTCGGCATCGGCGCGCTGGTAGATGACTTCCGCTGCCGTCTGGCCATGAATGGCCCAATGCAGCTTGTTTTGCACGGTGGTAAAAAACCGCTTGGTGGCCTGCGCGGTGACGTCGTAGTCAATCGACGTGGCGTAGATGTCGGTTATCTTCTGGTAGAACTTGCGCTCCGAGAGGCGGATTTCCCGAATCCGCTGCAACTGCTCTTCAAAATACTGCTTGGTGAGCACTGAGCCATCGTTCTTCAGACGCTCGTCATCCATCGCGAAGCCCTTGCGGGTGTACGACTCGATGATAGTGTTCGCCCATTTGCGGAACTGCACTGCGCGCTCAGAGTTGACCTTGTAGCCGACGGCAATGATCGCGGCGAGGTTGTAGTGCTTGGTGTCGTAGCTCTTGCCGTCTGCAGCAGTTATCCGAATATTTCGGATAACTGAACCCGCTTCCAGCTCGCTGTCGTCAAACACCTTTTTCAGGTGATAGTTGATGGTTCTGACATCAACGTCGTACAGCACGCCCATCATCTTCTGAGTGATCCAGACGTTTTCGTCGGCATACACCGCTTCCACCCCGCCTTGGCCACTGGCCGCGACAAAGGTCAGGTACTCGGCCGCCGACGAGCGAATGATGGACACTTCATTTCTCCTGGCAACTTGCGCTGGTTTGTCCTTGCTCATGCCTGCCTCTTTCTTTCGCTTGTGTGCAGCGCGGTTTCGTCCTCGTAGCGCGCCTCGATACTCTGCTCGCCCGCCTGGCCGGTGAAGATCAGGGACTCGGCGGTGCTGTTGCGGAGGAGTTTCTTATTGTTTTCCCACATCCCACCTGTCTCCAAAGCAGTGAGTCATGCCGTCATTACCCTTTGCACTGCCGGGAGCGAACGCCTCAAGCGCGGCCTGGACCCAGGCGTAACCGATTCGCTCTTGTTCCAGGCGCAATGCCGGAGCGATGCGATCGTGGCGTAGATCGTCGTACAAACTGGCTTCATCAGGATGCAGCCGGCGCAATTCCCGCTGGGTCGGCGTGTCTTCCCGTCCCCATAGGGGTTGATGCGCCATTAAGGTCGGCCGATCCATCATGAGCGAGCAGACCTGCGGAAAGTGGCCGCGCAACTGGTCGAGGATCGCGAAGCCGTGGGTGTCGATGTCGCCCCAGTAGTGGATCGCACAGCTTTCCAACCATCTGGCTTTTGCCAGCGCTTCCCAACCGTAGCCGGCGCCGAAAATCACGATGGCGTCAGGCGCCTGTGGAAAAGCCAGAAAGTTGATCTCGTTCTCGGTGATAAATACACGCTTCTCCCGAAGTCCCAAGCGACTGAAGCTTTCGGCATCCAGGGTAACGTCCGGGCAAACCGTGCCTGCAACCACTTGAATGACGGGATCGAGCACCCGGAAGCGAATGCGCGTCGGTTTATCCAGGAAGCCGTAGCGCCCCGTAAACTGACTGAAACCGGTTTTTCCAGCATCTACAGCATCAGCGGGCAGCACCAAGTCGAGCAACTCGGAGAGCACACCGCGATGCGCTTCAATAAATTTGCTATGCACGCCGGGCAAATCCACCTGACGCAGGTAGATGCCAGGGTGTGGATGCTCCGCGAGCCAGCCCACCACGGCCAGCAACCGAGGCCATTCGGTCGACAATTCCAGTGCTTGGAGGGGGCGCTTTTCCAGCCAGGGCAGCACAGCGGGAAGCGTCTTCCGGGTTGCCGAAACCTGAGCCGAAAAGCGATCCAACTCGCGACGCTTGCCCAGCCAGGCCAGGGCTTCCTCCAGGGAGTCAATCCAGGCAGTCGCAGGCAAGCGTTGCGTCCCTTGAACGCGGTGACGGACCTCCTGCCATTCCAGACGCAACGGATCAGTGGCCGCCAACTCTGAGGCCCAGGCGCGGACCAAATCAAAGCGATCTGTGATGTCGATCGAGCCTGGAACCTTGAGTGTCAGGCGCAACGGGAAGCGTGCGTTGCCTGTCACCCCATCACGCAGCAACTCACCGCGCTCCCACAGTCGCGCCAACTGGGCTTTCAAGTCCTTCGGACCGGACCACGTCACTGCGCCACCTCTTGTGTGGCCTGCTGCACCAGCATCGATTTTTGTACTCGATATTCCTCGATGGACAAATTGCGTAGCTTGGAGACGCGACCGCCCTCGTTGTGGACAAAGCCCACGCTGGATACGAAGGGTTCGATGATGTGAATCTTCTGCAGAGGGGTGACGATCAGCAACTGCAGGTTGAGTTGCCGGAACAGC
>CAIXFP010000166.1 GCA_903918705.1 uncultured Pseudomonadota bacterium | reverse complement strand
CCTACAATGACTCACCCGGCGCGTGACACCCAGCGGTCCTCGGCAACGTGGGAAACATTTGGTTTGAGGCCGTTTTCCATCCTGGCAACCGCGGGTTTCAGGTTCATGATGTTCTGCCGGTATCTCCATTGGGCGATGAAAGCGGCCAGGGACAGCAGGGCGGAGAACCCCGCGAAGGTTCCGGCGAAGGGGGCGGCGGCACGGACCCCGGGCCAGAGCACGTGCCAGGCGAAGAACAACGCCAGGTTCAGGATTACCCCCACCACGGCGGGGGTGATGCCGGTGAGGGGCGCGGTGAATTTGAGGTCGCCGTGAGTGGCTTCCACCAGGAGGCCGCCGGCCAGGATGAGCAGGTAGCTGTGCAAAAAGGTGAAGTAGGTGGCGACGCAGGCTCCGGCGCAACCGGCCAGGAACAGATTGTCCGGGCCGAACGCCTGTTTGGTCCAGGCGCCGAGGTAGCCGACGAAGGTGACCACCATGATCAGCGGGCCCGGCGTCGTCTCGCCCAGGGCGAGGCCATCCATCATCTGCGGGCTGCCGAGCCAGCCGTGGGTTTCCACCCCGCCCTGGTAGACGTAGGGCAGCACGGCATAAGCGCCGCCGAAGGTGATCAGGGCCGCCTTGGTGAAGAACACGTTCATGTCCTCGAGCACCGGGATGCCCTGGATCAGCCAGAGGCCGCCAGCCCACAGCGACAGCAAGGCCGCGGTCATGGCAAGCATGCGCGAGAGCTTGAACCTGGCGTGCTCCGGGGTCGGCGTATCGTCGTCGATCAGGGCCGGGCCGTAGCGCTGGCCGCTGGCGCCGTGGCCGCCGCCCACCCTGAATTTGCCCGGCGCGATCCGACCGCCGATGTAGCCCAGCAGGCCGGCCGTCAGCACGATGGCGGGGAAGGGGACAGGCAGGGCGAAGACGGCGACAAAGGACGCCGCCGCGAAGCCTCACAACACCTTGTTCCTCAGGACGCGGGAGCCGATGCGCCAGGCCGCGAACGCGACGATGGCCACCACGGCGGGCTTGATGCCGGCGAACAGGCCCTGGACCCCATGCAGGTGGCCGTAGGCCAGATACACGTAGCTCTGGGCCGAGAGGATGAACAGGGAGGGCAGCAGGAACCGGGTGCCGGCGACGAGACCGCCCCAGGTGCGGTGCAGCAGCCAACCGATGTTGACGGCGAGTTGCTGCGCTTCCGGGCCGGGCAGAACCATGGCGTAGTTGAGGGCGTGAAGGAAGCGCCGCTCGGAGATCCAGCGGCGTTTCTCCACCATTCCTGATGCATCATGGCAATCTGCCCGGCCGGGCCGCCGAAGCTGATGAAGCCGAGCTTCAGCCAGTAGACGAAGGCTTGCCGGAAGGTGGGCGGGGCAGGGCGCTGGGGGCTGTCGTCAGGCTTGGTCGGAGGCTCCGGGTCGCGGCGCGAAAAAAAGCGGCGGGGGCCGGCTTCAGCCCGCCCCCGCTTTGATGCGCGCATCCGAGGCCAATACTGCCCCGGTATCCGCCCGATCAGTAGTTCGCGAACTCGATCACGGACTGGATCAGCAAGCCGTCGCGGCGGTGGGTGCTGTACTTCACCTGATTGATGCGGTTCGCGGCGCAGGTGGCGAGGGAGTTGGCCGCGGGCAGCCCGGAAACCGCTGCGCTGGCGCTCGCCTTGCGCGATCCATCGGAATTCAGCGAGGTACTGAATGGCACCGAGGACGTCGCCACGGACACGGGGCAGGTGCCCTGGCTGGTATCCGCGATCTGCACATTGAGCCCGTCCACCGGCAGGCCGTAGGCGTTGCCGGCGCCGTAGCCCCAGGCCACGCTGGCAAGGGCGGCATTGGCGGTCAGGGCGGTGCCGGTCGCCGCGGAGGGGGTGGGGTAAGCCATGCGGACGGCCTGGTTGATGGTCGGCACCGGGCTGGGGAGACGGTTGACGTAATAAACGTCCTTCTCCGTGCCGCCGTTGCAGACGGGCTGGTTGCCGCCGTTGAAGGTCACGTTGCCGCCGCTGCAATAGTGGATGTCGACGCCATACGGCTCGAACATCGATGTAGCAACCGCGGCGTTGCCGGGGGCGTAATTGGGATTGCCGGGCCAGGTGATGGCATTGCCGGTGAGCCCCGTGCCGGTCATCCGGTAGTAGTCATCGCAATTGCCGCCACTGGCGTTGGCGGCCTGGCCGGTGTAGCCACTCGCGCTGTTGCTGACGAACGTGAGGTTGGAACAATTGCCCTGGGGCATCAGCAGGGCGCCCGCATTCGCGGTACCCAGCCCCGCGCCGCTGACTTGCGCCCACATCATGTTCGCCGTGGTCGGGATGCGGATGCGCAAGCCGACGGTGTAGGCATTGAAGGTGTTGACGGCGTTGGCCGCCGTACCCAGGTCGTGGCGCATCTCGGCGACGGGATTGATCGATACCGCGAACTGGTGCTGGTTGCCGACCAGTTGCCAGGCCGTGGTGCAGGTGCCGGTATGGGTTGCATCGCCACAGTTGGCCTCGCTGTCGTAACCGCCATGCACGCCGCTGGCGTTCGTGTAGGACAGGTGGACGATGGCTTCGGTGGGGGTGACGTAGCGGACTACCGTCGGTAGATCGAAGGTATAGCCGCCGCCGCTCAGGCCGCCGGGATACAGGCCCTGGCCGTCATTGAGGTAAGTCGTGGCCGCCAGGTTCGCGTAACTCGTGCAGGCGCTGTTGCCGGCACCGGGCGCGGCGGTCGCATAGCACGAGTTCAGCGCGGTTTGCAGGGTGGACAACCAGTTGTTGAGATTGGTGCCGGGCTGGACGATGGCGGTCGGATCCAGCAGGGTGGCGGCGACGACGGTCTGGCTGAAGTCGACGTTCTGGCTCAGGGTGACCGGGGTGCCGTAAACCTGGAAGTTGGAGACCGTGGTGTTGGAAATGACGCTGTTGGTCAGGGCGGCCTGCATCTGCGCCAGCGTCATCTCGCCGCTATCGTCGTCCTCGGTGGTGGGCGGGACGGCGGAGGCATTGGTGACGTTGAGGCTGGGCCAGGCGTATTTGTCGTAGAGCGCGACGGTGGCGCCGGGG
>CAIXFP010000165.1 GCA_903918705.1 uncultured Pseudomonadota bacterium | reverse complement strand
CGAACAGGAAGGCGGTGTGGCTGTTCAGCGATTCGATGTTGCGCAGGATTTCCTTGGCGTCGTCCACCTGGCCGTGGCTCAAGAACTTGCCGCGCATCAGGAACGACACCATGCGCTGGGTATCCAGAATGTTGCTGCGAATGCGGCCGTTGAGGTCTTCCTCCTCGGCGATGTCGGCCAGGATGCCGGCGGCCTCGGTATCGCTGATGGTCTCGCTCAGCACCTTGCGGCTGACCTTGCCCAGGGTGGTGTAGACGTCTTCCAGGGCATCGGCGGAGTACTCCACGTCGGCGCCGAACAGATCCAGCAGCACGTCCTTGCAGTCCGACACGTAGCCCGGCTGGTTGCGCGCGCGCAGGCGCTGCAGGCGGAACACCGGCAGTTCCTGGTTGCGCACGGTGAACAGGATGTCGGTGTGCATGATCAGGGCCACCGGCACGCTGCGCGAATCCCCTTCCCGGTCCAGCAGGAAATTGGCGTGGAGGTGGACTTCGTCGTTTTCTTCCACGTAGAAGCGCGCGCTCGCTTCCAGGTCGGTGAGTTCGTCGGGGTCGGGCAACTCCAGGCCGAAATGCCTGCCGAGGCTGTTGCGCTCGGATTTCGAGGTTTCCAGCAGGTCGACCCAGATCGGCTTCAGGTCCATCAGATCCTTGCGGCAGGTGATGGGCACCTGGCGCAGGCGGCCGTTCACCAGTTCGAAGGCATTGATCTGGCCCGAGCCGCTGTGGGGCTCGCGGGAACCCACCAGCAACTCGCGCTGTTCGTCGGAGATTTCCCAGAGGATGTCCTCCGCCTTGTCCTCGGCCACCTCCTTCCACAGCATCTTCGCGTCCTCGGGCGAGAGCGCCGCGAGGATTTCGCTGATTTCCGGGGCAGCCAGGGGTGCGAGAAACTTGTGCAGTTCTGCCATGTGCTGTTTGTGCACCAGGCCTTCGACCAGGTCGTGCCGGGGCATGGACTGGTTGTGCAGCATGTTTTCCACGATTTTTTGCCTGCTGAGCAGTTCCTTGACGGTTTGCGTCGACATCGGCGAACTCCAAGGTGTGGCGGGTTATCGGTAGTGTTGCTAAGGATCGGTTAGGCGGCGGACCGCATCCTACCCTGATGCCCACCCGGCCAATAGGGCGCGGCCCGGTCTGGGACAACTTTTCGAGATAACCTCGATGAGCCCCGGCGCGAGGCCGGAGCCGGCCTTGCCGCCCGGCCTACAGCAGTCCCCGCGGCAGAGGGAAGTTGACGTGTTCGGCGACGCCGTCGAGGGACGACACCGTATCGGCACCCAGTTGCCGCAACCGCTCGATCACCCCTTCCACCAGCACTTCCGGGGCGGAAGCGCCGGCGGTGACGCCCACCTGCGATTTCCCATGCAGCCACTCCGGCTGCAACTGCCCGGCGTTATCCACCATGTAGGCCGGGGTGCCGGCCTTGGCGGCGACTTCGCGCAAGCGGTTGGAGTTGGAACTGTTGGGGGAACCCACCACGATCACCAGGTCGCACTGGGCGGTCAGGGATTTCACCGCGTCCTGGCGATTCTGGGTGGCATAGCAGATGTCGTCCTTCTTGGGGCCGCGTATCTCCGGGAAGCGCGCGCGCAGGGCGGCCACCACGCGGCTGGCGTCGTCCACCGAGAGAGTGGTCTGGGTGACATAGGCCAGCCGGGTCGCGTCGGCCACCACCAGTTCGGCCACGTCATCGGCGGTTTCCACCAGGTGCATGCCGGCGTCCGACTGGCCCATGGTGCCTTCAACTTCCGGATGGCCCTTGTGGCCGATCAT
>CAIXFP010000164.1 GCA_903918705.1 uncultured Pseudomonadota bacterium | reverse complement strand
GGTTTTGTTTTATAGAAGTTGATAGCATAGTTTATAACTTCGTCGCTAGCAATAACACCACGGGCTTTGCTATGCTTCGGCAATTCCTTTCTGTTAAAGCCCAAAAATGGGTTTTGGATAATAATATTATTCTCTCGCAAATAATAATACCTTTCATTGATCCCCTTAAACATTGCTTTCACATAACTCATCAATGTATAGCGGCTACCCTCAGCCAGTCCTTGTTCTTTCAATGCTTCAAAAAACCTTTCTAGAATGTACTTATCAACAGTGTCAACTCTGATATTGCCGAATATCACATAACGTTCAATATCACTTTCATTGTCCGTAAAAATGTAATTATTGTACGCTTGCATGTCAGGCAAAGTTATTCTTGTATCCGGGATTGTTCTTAAAAGCTTATGCTCGTAGTTCTTTTTAGTGATATTAAAAGTCAAAGTGTCTTTCGCAAACTTCAACACTTCTTCTAAGTAGTCAGCCAAGCATTGCCGCAAGTCTGGGATCAAAGCATGCTTCGTGGCAGGGTCTAGATAAGTGCCATTCTTGATTGCCTCAACTGTCTCTGCTTGAAATCTGTTGGCTTCCTTCGCCGAATGGAAGAGCCTGTCTACCTTCACCCCAGCCCTTGCTATATTGACCCGCCAGTAGGTAAGAGTACCCTTAACCATCTTGTATGCCATGGCTCAAACACCCTCAAAATGCCTCAAAACCTCATCTTATCGTGGTTGCTAAAAGTTGCTAAATAAATTGTCTTTACCAAGCGGCAATAGTCAACAAAAACAAGAGCTTAGTCATGGGCTTAGGATTGCCAGCTACAACATCCACAAGGGGATGTCCTTTTTCAACCGGCGCGTGGTGCTGCACGACGTGCGCGAGCGCTTGCACGGCATCGACGCCGACATCGTGTTTCTCCAGGAAGTGCAGGGCCAGCATCTGCGCCGTTCCTGGCGCCACGGCAACTGGCCGGAGGAACCCCAGCACGAATTTCTCGCCGACGGCCGCTGGCTGGACATGGCCTACGGCCGCAACGCGGTGTACGAACATGGCCATCACGGCAACGCCATCCTGTCGCGCTATCCCATCCTCAAGTCGGAGAACGTGGACATATCCTCCCATGCCTACGAAAGCCGCGGCATGCTCCATTGCGAACTCGAAGTGCCCGGCCTCGACCAGCCGCTGCACGCCATCTGCCTGCATCTGGCCCTGAACGAGGGCGGGCGCCGGAAGCAGATGCGCCAGGTGGCGGAGCGCATTCGCGCCATGGTCCCGGAGGGTGCCGGCCTGATCCTGGCCGGTGATTTCAACGACTGGCGCCGCCGCTCCTGCGGTTTCATGGAGCAGGAACTGGGTTTGCGGGAAGTGTTCGATCTGGCCTACGGGCAACCCGCCCGCAGTTTTCCCGCCGCCTTGCCCATGCTTTCCCTGGACCGCATCTACGTGCGCGGTTTCGGCGTCGCCTCCGCCGACGTGTTGCATGGCCAGTACTGGCGCCGGTTATCCGACCACGCGGCGCTGACCGCGCAACTCCACATCCTATGATCCGGTCGGGCAACCGGCTGACCTTGCTGGAAAACGGCGCCCAGTATTTCCCCGCCCTGATCGCCGCCTTCGACGCGGCGCGCCACGAAATCCACCTGGAAAGCTACATCTTCAGCGCCGACGCCACCGCCCGCGCAGTGGCCGCCGCGTTGACGCGGGCGGCGCGGCGCGGCGTCGTCACCCGCCTGCTGCTGGACGGCTTCGGCTCCCGCGCCGTCGCCGCCGAGTTGATCGCGGACCTGCGCGGCGCCGGGGTGGACGTGCTGTTCTACCGGCCGCGCCAGGGTTTTCCGCGTCCGCGCCGCGCCCGCCTGCGCCGCATGCACCGCAAGCTGGCGGTGGTGGATGGGGCCGTGGCATTCGTCGGCGGCATCAACGTCATCGACGATCATGTCGGCCGCAACCTGGCGGCGCCGCGGCAGGACTTCGCCGTGCAAGTGCGGGGGCCCCTGGTGGCGGACATCCATGCAGCGGTCCAGCGGCTGTGGCGGCTGGTGAAATGGAGCCGCATCGGCTTCAGGCGTGACCGGGAAGACTGGGTCAGGGCCGCGACCGGCGCGGCGGGAGAGCAGCGCGCGGAATTCCTCACCCGCGATACGTTGCACCGACGCCGCGCCATCGAGCACGCCTATCTCAAGGCCATCGGCCACGCCCATGAGGAGATCCTCATCGCCAACGCCTACTTTCTGCCCGGTCGCCGCTTCCGCCAGGCCCTGGCCCGGGCGGCACGGCGCGGCGTGCGGGTGGTGCTGGTGATGCAGGGCTACAGCGACCACCGCCTCTACCACGCCGCCAGCCGCGCCCTCTACCGCTTCTTTCTGGAAAACGGCATGGAGGTGTACGAGTACCACGCCAGCGAACTGCACGCCAAGGCAGCGGTGGTGGACGGCCACTGGGCCACCGTGGGCTCCAGCAATATCGACCCGTTCAGCCTGCTGCTGGCGCGGGAGGCCAACCTGGTGACCCACGACGCGGAGTTCGCCAGTACCTTGCGCGGCCGCATCCTCGCCGCCCGCGACCAGGGCGCCCACCGCATCCAGCGCCTGGCCTGGCGCGACATACCCTGGCATTTTCGTCTCGCCTCCTGGCTGGCTTACGGCCTGGTGCGGGGCTTGATGGGCCTGGCGGGCTATGCCGGGGCCTACGAGGGCGGCGGGCCCCGGCAACGGATCGCAGGACGACGGACTCCCCGACCCTGAATCGTTGATGTGGCAAAGCGCGGCGTGCCCAATCTACGCGCCGCGCCTCGATAGAGGACGTCGGCCAGCCCCGTGGGATTTTCGAGCGGATTACAGATTTCCGAATATCTGCCGAAATAGCCCCCAATCAGTCATGCGGAGCCTTTCGATCCATGTCGTACCCCATCCACCAGATTGCTTCTCACCAGGCGACGGCCTCTTTCCCGTCCGCCGCCGTGGGACATTCCAGGAATCCATGACCCCGCTGCCGGCCAACCCGTTCCAGCACGTCATGGATGTGGTGTTCCTGGTCTATGGTGCCGCCTTCCTGGCGCTGGGCCTGGTCATCGTCGCCCAGCGTGAGCGAGGCAGCCGTCTCGAACTGGCGAGCCTGCTGCCCTGGCTGGCGGCCTTCGGCTTCTGCCATGGCCTGCTGGAGTGGAGCGATCTCTGGCGTGCCGTGCATGAAAACAGCCTTCTGCTGGCGAGGACCGGGCCGCTCCTGTTGCTGGCCTCCTACCTGTTCCTGACCGAATTCGGCCGCCGCCTGGTTCAGGCCTCGCTGACCCGGACCGGGCGCCCGCCATCCCGGCTGCTGTGGCCGTGGCTCTACGCGCCGATGCTGGCGGCGATCCTGGCCGGCACCCTGGCCGCGGACCAGCGCTGGCTGGCCCTGGGTATCTGGGCGCGGTATCTGGCGGGGTTTCCCGGCGCAGTGCTGGCGGGCACAGGGTTTCTCCTGTACTACCGGGCCTGCCTGGCCTCGACCATACCGGCCACGGCGCTGGGACGGGTGCGACTGGCCAGCTATACCGCGGCCATGGCCTTCATCGCCTACGGCTTCGTCGGCGGCCTGGTGGTACCGCGCACGGCCTGGTTCCCGGCCGCGTGGCTCAACTACGACAGCTTTCTCGCACTGCTCCATGTTCCGGTGCAGTTGCCCCGAGCCATCTGCGCCGTGCTGGTGGCGGTGGCGGTGGCCCGTTTGCTGGAAGTGTTTCAGCTCGAGAAGATTTTGCGGTTGCACCAGGCGCTGGATGAATCGGAACGGGCCGTGGCCGAACTGAACAGCCTGGGCCGGCAACAGCAGCAAATCCTCGGCTCCACCGCGGAAGGCATCGTCGGCATCAATCCCGACTGCAGCGTGGCCTTCGTCAATGAAGCCGCCCTGGCCATGCTGGGCTATGCCCGTGATGAACTGGTCGGGCATTCGTTCCATGCCCTGACTCACCACTCCCGTCCGGATGGCTCGCCCTATCCCGCCGAGGCGTGCCCGATCCACCAGACCATGCACCATCATGTCGCCTGCCGGGTCAGCGACGATGTTTTCTGGCGCAAGGAGGGCACCTCCTTCCCGGTGCGCTACACCGCCGCGCCCATGCAGCGGGATGGCCCGGTCGATGCCGTGGTGGTCACTTTCGACGACCGGACCAGGGAGGAAGCTTCCCGCCAGGCCATGCAGCAGGCCAGGGTCGAGGCGGAGTTGGCCGCGGTCCAGGCCCAGTCTCTGGCCAGGCTGCTGCGTCTTTCCATGGCCGATTTCCCGATGCGGGAATATCTCCAGGTTGCCCTGCGCACCCTGTTGGACAGCGTGCCCTGGCTGGCGCTGTTGCCCAAGGGCGGGATTTTCCTGACCGTGAAGTCGGAGAAGGGGGATCGCCTGGATCTGGTGGCCCACTTCCAGCTTTCGCCGCAATTGCTCACGCTTTGCGCCCAGGTACCCTTCGGCCACTGCCTGTGCGGTCGGGCGGCTCTGGAAAAGTCCACCCAGTTCGCCCATTGCAT
>CAIXFP010000163.1 GCA_903918705.1 uncultured Pseudomonadota bacterium | reverse complement strand
CGACCGCGGCGAGTTGCTCGGCAGCCTCAACCTGCTGCTGCGCGTCGGCCTGGTCTGGGGCGTGATCTACCTGGTTCTGCGGCGCATGCCCTTGCGCCGTCCGCCAGTGGCCTCCACCCTGATTGTCAGCGGCTTGGCCACCCTCACCTGGGGCCTGCTCTATCTCGGCTTCGGCCATTATTACCGGGTCGAAAAATACCAGGCGGTCTACGGCGCCCTGGGCGGCGTGGTGTTCATTCTGATCGGCGCCTACCTGGCCTGCCTGGCCTTCTATTTCTGGGCCCAGTTCCTCTACGCCCTCACCAAGGTGGATGTGGCCGCACTGGAAAAACTGTTCCTCGGCGGCGGCAAGGATACCCAGGGCGCCAGCAAACTGGACGGCATCGTGTTCGCCCGCGCCAATCGACTTCTGGCCAAATACGGCCACGCCTTCGCCGACGCTGAAACTCTTATCGCCGAGGGCGATGTTTCCCAGACGGCCTTCTTCCTTTACTCCGGCAAGGTGGGCTTGTTCAAGGAGATCGGCGGCCAGGAAAAGCGCCTGGGCGAGCTGGCCGCGGGAGAGCTCTTCGGGGAGATGGCCTACCTCCTCAACGAACACCGCACCGCCACGGTTCGCGCCGAAGGCGAGGTAACCGCCCTGGTGCTGCCGCCGGAAATGCTGGAAGAATTGATGCGTTATTCCGCGCCCCTGGCCCGCCGCATCATCGGCAGCCTGGCCGGACGCCTGATGCGCATGAATCGGGCGACCCAGGGATGAGCGATGTCCTCCCCAGTCGGCTCGCCTTCATCGATCTGGAAACCACCGGAGCCAACCCAGTCGTCGACCGCATCACGGAAATTGGCCTGATCGAGGTGGTGGACGGCGTGGAAACCCGCTGGAGCACCCTGGTCAATCCCCAGCGGACCATCCCGGCCTTCATCCAGACTCTCACCGGCATCCGCGACGCCATGGTGAAAGACGCTCCCACCTTCGCCCAGGTGGCCGGGGAACTGCGCGAGCGGTTGCGCGGCAAGTTGTTCATCGCCCACAACGCCCGCTTCGACTATGGCTTCGTGAAAAACGAATTCCAGCGCCTGGGAGAGCGCTTCCAGAGCGACGTGCTGTGCACCGTGCGGCTGTCGCGCAAGTTGTTTCCCGAGCATCACAAACACAATCTGGATAGCCTGGTGGTGCGCCATGGCCTTTACGCGGACGGCCGCCATCGCGCCCTGGCGGACGCGGAATTGATCTGGCAGTTCTGGCGGCAGGTGCGCGAGCGTCAGTCGGAAGAAGCGTTTCTGGCCGCCGTGCGGCAGCAGTTGCACCGCCCCGCCCTGCCGCCCCATCTCGATGCGGCGGTGCTCGACGACCTGCCGGAATCGCCCGGCGTCTACCGCATCCACGGCGAGGGCGACCTCTGCCTCTACGTGGGCAAGAGCGTGAACCTGCGGCAGCGGGTGTACGCCCATTTCGCCGCCGACACCCGCGAATACAAGGAGATGAATCTCTCGCAACAGGCGCGCCGCCTGGACTGGCGGGAAACCGTGGGCGAATTGGGTGCCCTGCTCCTGGAATCGCTCCTGGTGAAAGAACTCAAGCCCCTGCACAACCGGCGCCTGCGCGAGCATCCGGAAATCTGCGCCTGGCGCCTGGAAGCGCCGGCCCCCGACGACTTCCGCCCGCGCCTGGTCTACGCCGCCGAAACGGATCTCGGCGCTGGCGGCGATCTCTACGGCCCGTTCAACTCCAAGCGCGAGGCGACCAATACCCTGCGCAAGATTGCCGAGGCCTACAAACTTTGCCCTACCTTGCTGGGCCTGGAGAAGCCGAACAAGACCCCGCGCGCCTGCTTCGCCTACCAGGTGGGGCTATGCAAGGGGGCGTGCCTGGACAAGGAGCCGCGCAACCAGCACAGCGCCCGCCTGATGGCCGCCCTGGCGAAACTGAAGATCAAAGCCTGGCCCTGGCCCGGCCCGGTGGGCCTGGTGGAGCGCGACGACTTTCGCGAGGTGGAGGATGTCCACGTAGTGAAAAACTGGCGCTATCTGGGCACGGCGCATTGTGAAACCGATGTTTCCGAATTACTGGATCAGGGCGACCAGGCGCCCTTCGACCCGGACACCTACAAATTGCTGAAGTCCCATTTGAACAAGGGCAAGCTGAAAGTCAGGCTTTTGTAGGATGTGGTGAGCGCTACGAACCGCGGGATCGCGCAGCCGGTAAACTCCCGCGCCGCCAATTTTGGAGTCCCCATGAGCAAACCCTGTCCCTTCTGCGTCCTCGACCCCGCCCGTATCCTGGGCGAGGATGCGCTAACCGTCGTGTACAAGGACGGCTTCCCGGTTTCTCCGGGCCACACCGTCATCATCCCGAAACGCCATTTCCCCACCCTGTTCGACGCTACCCAGGAAGAACGCCTGGCCTTGCTGGCGGCTCTGGACCGGGCCAAGGCCCTGCTCGACGAACGACACCGCCCGGACGGATACAACATCGGCATCAACCACGGCCCCGCCGGCGGCCAGTCGGTGCCCCACCTGCACATCCACCTGATTCCACGCTACCAGGGCGACAAGGTAGACCCGCGCGGCGGGGTGCGCTGGGTGTTGCCGGACAAGGCAAAGTACTGGGCGTGAAGGGCATGGACATGAAATTCCCGATGCTCTCCCTCGGTGCCCGTTTTGAATTTGAGGGCAAGATTTACACCAAGGCAGGCCCGCTGACTGCTCGCGGCGAAGACGGTGGACAGCGCATGATTCCCCGCTTCGCGGTGTTGCGGCCCCTTGACGGCGCGGCCATGGAAGCTCCGCCCCCGATCCGCCGCAAGCTGGACGAGGCCAAGGTCATGGTGGCGCTGGAGGTGTTCCATGGCATCTGCGTGGGCCTGCTTCAGTCGGTAGCCGACGATCCTGCCCAGGTTGAGATCAGGCTGGCGGAACTCGATACCGCGCGGCAACACCTGATCGCTGGCCTGGAGTAAAAAATTCATCTCCGCGAGTCCCTATCGCGCCCCCGGACGGGTATTCACAATCTTTACACGCTGTTATCCTTATTCCCACATCCTAATCATGGCATTTGGATGTGGCCGCCATCTTCATGAGGAGAAACAAGGTGTTGAAAATTCTTTTCGGGTCGCAGATCGGGATACTCTCGATCATCACCGTGGTCGGCGCAACCGCCACTGTGGTGGGGTTCTCCTGGTGGATGTACAGAAAATCCCTGAATAAAGACCAGGACTGATCAGCCTGTTCAGGAGTGCGGGCCGCGCTCTGGACGAGCTCACCGGCTCCTTATCGCGAACCACCCTTTCGGGTGGTTCGTTTTTTTCGCGCCCGCTGGCGCGTGTTTCTTGTTGTAAGCACACCCGGAATTCGCGGCATGACCATAGCCGGCTGTCCGAGCGCCAGACGCCGGAAATTTGCCCCGCCGTTCATCAAGGCGGGCAACGAACTCCGCACCCACAAAAAAGCCGGCTTGCGCCGGCTTTTATCACGCGACGAGGTCGTTTAGCCCAGCAACTGCTTCAGCACGTAGGGCAGGATGCCGCCGGCCTGGAAGTACTCGATCTCGATAGGGGTGTCCAGGCGCAATTTCGCCGCCACTTCCCGGCTGGAACCGTCCGTCCGGCGCACCACCAGGGTTACGTCCTGCTGCGGTGTGATGCCGTTCTCCAGTCCCACCAGGTCGTAGCTTTCGCTGCCGTCCAGGTTCAGGTCGGCCGCGCCCTGGCCCGCCTTGAACTGCAAGGGCAGCACGCCCATGCCGGCCAGGTTGGCGCGGTGGATGCGCTCGAAGGACTTGGCCACCACTGCCTTCACGCCCAGCAACTGGGTGCCCTTGGCGGCCCAGTCGCGGGAAGAGCCGGTGCCGTATTCCTCGCCGGCCAGGATCACCAGCGGCGTGCCCTCGGCCTGGTAGGCCATGGCGGCGTCGTAGATGCTGGTCTGCTCGCCCTTGAATAATGTCACACCGCCTTCGCTGCCCGGGATCATCAGGTTCTTGATGCGCACGTTGGCGAAGGTGCCGCGCATCATCACCTCGTGGTTACCGCGACGCGAACCGTAGCTGTTGAAGTCTTTGACTTCGACCTTGTGTGCTTGCAGATATTTACCGGCTGGAGTGGTGGGCTTGAAGCTGCCTGCCGGGCTGATGTGGTCGGTGGTGACGGAATCGCCGAACAGTGCCAGTGCCTTTGCACCCTTGATATCGCCGACCTCGGGTGTG
>CAIXFP010000162.1 GCA_903918705.1 uncultured Pseudomonadota bacterium | reverse complement strand
CTGGCTGCGCTCCAGGACCGTACCTGCCCCGACCAGGTCGTCCGACATTTTCTGCCGCAGCCGGTGGATGGCGGAGCAAGCTCCGGGGTCGAGAAGGTGGTCTCGATCCCACTGATGCCGCCCCGGACCAGGGCATGGGCGTTGGCGATGGCATGGCCCGCCGAGGCGGCGCGGATGACGACGAGGATGCGGTTCTAGTGTACTGCGTCAGATATATTTAAACATAATATCCGGCCGTCCGTACTATCCTCAGCGAGGTACGGATGCGAGTCGCCCCAGTCATCACCCTGACCGACCTCCAACGCTCGGAGTTGGAATCGCTGGCCGCTGGCCGGCGGACCGAGGTTCGCGTCAGCGAACGTGCCCGGATCATCCTGCTGGCGGGGAGCGGGAAGCAGAACACGCAGATCGCGGACCTGCTTGGCATCGACCGGGTGACGGTGGCCACGTGGCGTCGTCGCTACCTGCAGTGGGGCGTGGTTGGGATTTTGAAGGATGCTCCTCGGGCGGGTCGGCGGCGCACAGCTGGCGCAGCGGCCAAGGCCGAGGAGATCGTGCGGAAGACTACGCAGGAGAAGCCCGCCGGAGCGACCCACTGGAGTTGCCGGGCAATGGCGAAGGTGGTAGGGGTGAGCGAGGCGACGGTGCGCCGGGTCTGGCATGAGCACGGCCTAAAACCGCACCTGGTCAAGACCTTCAAGGTCTCGAATGACCCGCAATTCGTCGAAAAACTGGAGGACATCATCGGGCTCTACGTGAATCCGCCCGAACATGCCCTGGTGCTGTGCTGCGACGAGAAGAGCCAGATCCAGGCCCTCGACCGCACCCAGCAGGTGCTGCCCCTGAAGAAGGGGCGCTGTGGCACCATGACCCACGACTACACCCGGCACGGTACCACCACCCTGTTCGCCGCTCTCAACGTCCTCGATGGGACCGTGCACGGGACCTGCATGCAGAAGCACAGGCACCAGGAGTGGATCAAGTTCCTGGCCCTGCTCGACCAGGAGACCCCCGCCGACCGCAAGGTGCACCTGATCGTCGACAATTACGCCACCCACAAGCACCCCAAGGTCAAACGTTGGATGGCGAAGCACCCTCGCTTCCAGGTCCACTTCACCCCGACCAGCGCCTCCTGGCTCAACATGGTCGAGCGGTTCTTCCGCGACCTGACTACCAAACGCCTGCGGCGGGATTCCTTCCCCAGCGTCGAGGTGCTCATCAAGGCCATCCAGGACTACATCACCAACCACAACCGATCGCCAAAGCCCTTCATCTGGACTGCAAAGGCGAGCGACATTCTGGAGAAGGTGAAACGGGCCAGGGCCACCCTCGATAAGTTGGTCACAGAGTGACGCAGTACACTAGGCGTTTCTCGGATTGGGACGTGGTGCGTTGTTTGAACGAGCCTGGTCCCAGGCAGGCAGTCGAGACCCGCCGCCTTGCGCCGTCAGGCCCGCTTCCTACGGTCCCGCCCACTGGCCACGACGCTTGAGCGCTTTCGCGTTCGCATCTGGTCGGCAATCGCCGGGATTCCCTGGGAGCGCGGGTCGTAGCTGCTGATGCAGCCGATTCCGCCGGG
>CAIXFP010000161.1 GCA_903918705.1 uncultured Pseudomonadota bacterium | reverse complement strand
TCGGCGAAGGCGTGGACGTCGAAGCCGTGGCCGATGCGGATATTCATTCTGAGTCCTCGAATGTGATGGTCATGGCGCGGTGCGGGATGCCCGCGTCCATGAAGATGTCGCCCACGGGCTTGAAGCCGTGGTGCGCATAAAACGGCACGGCATGGGTTTGCGCGGAAAGCCGGACCTTGCGAAACCCCTGGCGGCGCGCCTCGGCTAGTACCGCGGCCAGCAATGCCGTCCCCACTCCGCATCGGCGCCAGGAGGCCAGCACCGCCATGCGTCCGACCTGTGCATCCGGCGTCAAGCGGACGATCCCGACCACTTCGCCGGGAACCGATTCGGCGACGAACCAAACGCATTCCGAATCCAGCGCCTCCCATTCGAGGGACTCCGGCACTGCCTGTTCCTCGATGAACACGCTACGGCGCACCCGGGCAATGGCGGCTTTATCGGCGCTCCAGTCGGCGCGGCGAACCTTGAAGCGGGGAGTCTCGGGCATGGTCGTAGGCAGGTAGAATGGCGCGTCATTTTTCCTACGAGTTTGCCATGAAACTTTACGGCATCCCCAATTGCAGCACCGTCAGACGCGCCCGCGCCTGGCTGGAAGCGCGCGACATCCCCTACGAATTCCACGATTTCAAGAAACAGGGCGTGCCGGAAGACATGCTGCGCGAGTTATCCCGCCACCTCGGCTGGGAATCCCTCATCAATCGCAGCGGCCCCACCTGGCGCAAGTTTCCGGATGACCGCCGCGCCCAGGTGGCGGACTTCGACTCCGCCTTAGGCCTGATGCGGGAAAACGCCAGTGTCATCAAGCGGCCCATTCTGGATCGCGACGGCCAATATCAGGTTGGCTTCAGCGAAGAGAACTACGGCGCGTTCTTCGGAGAATGATCGTGAAACCCCTGCTGTTCGCGCTGTGCCTGGCGCTGCTCTCGGCCTCCGCGCCAGCCGCCAATCCCGCCGTCTACGAGAAGTCCGCGAAGCTCCCGCTGGCTCGCGCGACCAAGCTGGTCAGCCAGAAGCTGGATGCCGCCGGCTATGCGGTGGTGGACACCCTGCCCATCTCGGAAAACCTCAAGCACATGGCCAAGGTCTGGGGCCCCGATTACAACCGCAACAAGCTGGAAGGCATCACCGCCCTGGTGTTCTGCAACGGCGGCTACGTCAACCAGGTCAGCAACCTGGATCCATCCCTGCTGGGCCTGTGCCCTTTGCATCTCACCCTGACCCATAAGGCCGGCGTCACCACCGTGCTGTTCAACCGCCCCACGGCCATCGCGGCCGGCAGCCCCGCCGAGAAACTGTTGCGGCAGGTGGAAGGCGAAGTTACCCAGGCCATCGAGGCCGCGCTGAATGCCAAGTAAGGTTCTCGAATATGCGCGCGAACTAATTGCGCGCCGCTCCGTCACGCCCGACGATGCCGGCTGCCAGGACTGGCTCATGGGCCGCCTGAAATGCCTCGGCTTCATCGTCGAACCCTTGAACCAGGGTGGCGTGAGCAATTTCTGGGCGCGTCGCGGCAGCGCTTCTCCCCTGATTTGCTTCGCCGGCCACACCGACGTGGTGCCCACCGGGCCGCTGGAGCAATGGGCCAGCGACCCGTTCACGCCGAACGAACGCGACGGCCAACTCTACGGCCGCGGCAGCGCCGACATGAAAGGCTCCATCGCCGCGTTCCTGGCTGCGGTCGAAGCCTTCCTGGCGGAACATCCCAAACTTCCCGGCTCCATCGCCTGGCTGATCACCTCCGACGAGGAAGGCCCCGCCATCGACGGGACGGTACGGGTAGTGGAAAGACTCATTGCGCACGGCGAGCGCATCGATGCCTGCATCGTCGGCGAGCCTACCTGTGTCGCGCGCTTTGGCGACATGATGAAAAACGGCCGCCGCGGTTCCCTGCACGGGCGCCTGCGGGTGCAGGGCATCCAGGCCCACATCGCCTACCCGCACCTGGGCCGCAACCCGGTGCACCTAGCGGCACCGGCCATCGCCGAACTGGACGCCACGGTGTGGGACAACGGCAACGACTATTTCCCGCCCACCACCTGGCAGATTTCCAACATGCACAGCGGCACCGGGGCAGCCAACGTGATCCCCGGCCATGCCGACATCGCCTTCAACTTCCGCTTCGGTACCGCCAGTTCCATCGAGAGCCTGCAATCGCGCTTGACCGCCGTGCTCGACCAGCACGGACTCGAATACGGCCTGGAATGGGAAATCGGCGCCAAGCCCTTCCTTACCCCGCGCGGTTCCTTGGTGGAGGCACTGTCCGAAGCGATTGAAGAAATCGCCGGCATCGTGCCGGAACTGTCCACCACCGGAGGCACCTCCGACGGCCGATTCATCGCCGACATTGCCGACCAGGTGGTGGAATTCGGCCCCATCAACGCCAGCATCCACAAGATCGATGAGCACGTCGGGGTGGCGGAGTTGGAGCAACTGGCCCGCATCTACCGGCGCACACTGGAGAAATTGCTGCATGTTTGAGCACGCCCAACAGGAACTCGTGACCCTGCGCGACTGGTTGCGCTTCGCCGTCTCCCGCTTCAACGAAGCCGGCCTGTTCTTCGGCCACGGCAGCGCGGAAGCCTACGACGAAGCCGCCTATCTCTGCCTGCACAGCCTGCACCTGCCGCCCGACCGCCTCGACCCCTTCCTGGATGCCCGTTTGTTGCCGGTAGAACGCAGGAAACTGGCCGCTCTCGTCGAGCGGCGCATCAGAGAACGCATTCCCGCCCCCTACCTGACTCACGAGGCCTGGCTGCAGGGCTACCGCTTCTACGTCGATCAGCGAGTCATCGTGCCGCGTTCCTTCCTGGCCCCCCTGATCCTGGAACATATTCAGCCCTGGCTGGCCGACCCGGAAGGCGTCGCCCGCGCCCTCGACCTGTGCACCGGCTCCGGCTGCCTAGCGATCCTGCTGGCGGAAGCCTTCCCCGATGCGCTGGTGGATGCCGTGGACCTGTCGCCGGAAGCGCTGGAAGTCGCTCACCGCAATGTCGCGGACTATCACCTCGACGAACGTGTGCGACTGCTGGAAGGCGATCTTTTCGCCCCGTGCGGTGACGCCAGCTACGACCTCATCGTCGCCAATCCACCCTATGTGAACGCGGTATCGGTGGCCGCCCTGCCCCCGGAATATCGCCACGAACCGGCCCTGGCCCTGGGCTCCGGGGAGGATGGCCTGGACGCCACCCGCATGATCCTGGGCGAGGCCGCTCGCCACCTGAACCCGGGCGGCCTGCTGGCGGTGGAGATCGGCCATAACCGGGAAGCCCTGGAGGCCGCCTCCCCCCACCTGGAATTCGCCTGGCCACGGATCGAGGGTGGCGAGGACACGGTATTCATTCTGACTCGTGAACAATTGATCATGAACTAGCGTTATAACGCCAGAGTCTTATCTAGGCCCGCGCTGGGCCACCTACAGGATCGCAACGCAATGGAGCAAGCCATGGAACAACAACTCGACGTTTTCGTCGCCTCCCTCACCTCGTTCTGGACTGAACTGGCGAGCTTCGTACCGCAACTGCTGGGGGCCATCATCGCCCTGGTGCTGGGCTGGATGCTGGCCAAGGTGGCGCGCAGCGGCGTGATGCGCCTGCTGGTCCTGCTCAAGTTCGACAAGGCCACGGAAAAATCCGGCCTGGAAGCCTTCATGAAGCACGCCGAGATGGAACTTTCTGTGGGCACCGTCATCGGCAACCTGGTCTACTGGCTGATCATCCTGGTCATGATCGTCACCGTCGCCAACTCCCTGGGCCTGTCCATGGTGGCCGACCTGTTCAACAAGGTGGTGCTGTACATCCCCAATGTCATCGTCGCCATCCTGGTACTGGTATTCGGCACCATCCTGGCACGCTTCATCAACCGCCTGGTGTTCGCCTGGCTCTCCAACATGGAATTCGAGGGTGCGCTGACCGTATCCACCTTCTCCGAATACGCCATGCTGGTATTCGTGTTCTTCATGGCTCT
>CAIXFP010000160.1 GCA_903918705.1 uncultured Pseudomonadota bacterium | reverse complement strand
GTGCCGTCCGGGTTGATGGTGATGCGGAAGCGGACCTGCCCCTGGTCCGGGCCTTCCACGGCGGTGC
This sequence comes from uncultured Pseudomonadota bacterium, assembly GCA_903918705.1. Classification (GTDB taxonomy): domain Bacteria; phylum Pseudomonadota; class Gammaproteobacteria; order Burkholderiales; family Thiobacillaceae; genus PFJX01. Next base: position 2,709 of record CAIXFP010000160.1, on the reverse strand, counting down.
CCATCTGGCTGCGCACCTGCTGACCCCAGACATTGCGATAGCGTTTGCTGTTCTTGAGGGTGTAGGTGGCGGCGAGTTGCCATTCCTCGGCAGAGGGCGCTTGCGGCGCTGCCAAGGAGGCCGGCATCTTCTGCGGAGGTGGCTCGGGTGCGGGCTCCTGTTCCTCCCTGGGAGCCGGCGGGGTGTGCCGGAATTTTCGTAGGATCTTCGGCGGGGGGGGCGGCTCGATCAATCGGGCGTCAAGAGTGAGTGTTTCGGCCAAGTGCGGCTTTGGACTGGATTTTTCGCCCGGCATGAACTGTGCCCCAAACCACAGGTTGAGCAGGCCGATGAGAATCGCCCCTGGCAGCGTCCAGGGCAGGCGTCGCCAGGGACTGTCCCGGCGCCAGTCGAATCCGGCCGCCTTGGCGACCTCAGTTGCCATGTTGCACGGCGATCAGGAAATGCTGCGCTCCCGCTTCCCGCGCCTTGATCATGGCCTGGACGATCACACCGTTGGTGGCCGCGTTGTCGGCGGCAATGATCACGCTGGGGTCCGCAGGGTTCAGCATTGTCTTCAGGGTGGGGGCCAGACGGTCCAGAGTGACCGGCGTCTTGTCCAGGAAAAGCCGGCTGTCCGGGGTCACCGTCAGGGTCACCAGAGGTTTCTTCTCCATGGGCGCCGCCGCACCCTGGGGCAAGTTGACCTGAACGGCGTTCAGCTGCCGCATGGTCAGGGACGCCAGCATGAAAGTGGCCAGCAGGAAGAACATCACGTCAATCATGGGGATGATCTCGATACGGCCCCGCTTGGGCTGCCGGCTTCTACGGAGTTTCACAGGCGGCTCCAACTTCCTGGGCATCCAGGCGGATGTGGTCCACCAAGCGGGTGCCCAGGCGCTCCATCTCATCCAGGGTCTGGGCCTGCATACGAGTCAGGTAGTTGAAGCCGAACAGGGCGACGAGGGCGATGAGTAGGCCCACCGCAGTCGCAATCAGGGCCTCCGCCACACCGGCGGTCACGCCTCCGGGGTTTACCAGACCGTCGGGGCCGATCAGCTTGAAGGACTGCATCATGCCAAAGATGGTGCCCAACAGGCCCAGCAGGGGGGCGGCGGTAATCACCGTATCCAGTACCCACATGCCGCGCCCCAGGGATTTCTCTATCTGCTGGGCCTCATCCCCGGCTCTGGATTCCACCCACCAGGCGGGCTTGGTGCGGTTGCCCATGATGACTCGAAAGAAGCGGCCGAAGTAGTTGCGGGGGCCGAGGTCGGCGATACCCCGATCCAGGTCTTCCCAGCGGAAGTCATACGTCTCCACCAACTGGCGCAGGGCTTCGGGCAGCCGGGCGTGGCGGCGGTAGACAATGGCCTTGTCCAGCATCACCACCAGGGCGGCCAGGCCTAGGGTGAGCAGCGGGTAGATGATGGCGCCACCGTGTTTAAGCACCTCAATGGCGGCTTGCAGGTCATGCATCGTCGTTCTCCGTCAGGAAATCGGATGGGGTGGGCGGAGTGCCCGAGGCATCGAGGGGATACGGGCGAGTCGCCTTAGTGTCCCGCCGGTGCCGGCCCGCTGGCGCGTTGGTTGGCATCGAACCCGCCCTTTTTCTTCCAGCCCTCGAAGCCGTCTTGCAATACCTTGACGTTGTCCCAGCCAAGCAGGCGCAGGGCGAAGACAGCCTGGGCAGAGAGGGATCCGGAGTTGCAGTAGACCACCACCATCCTGTCCCTCGGAATCTCGTTGCGGCGGGCAATGGCCTGGCGCCACTCGATGTTGATGGCGCCGGGGATGTGTTCCTTGTCGAACTGGGGGGCGTCGCGAGCATCCACCACGAATACGTTCTTCCAGTCTTCGGCGGGAATCTGTTCCGGCCAGATCAGGCTGCTGCCGTATTCGTTGAAATCCATGTATTCCTCCATCGCCTTGACCACCACCGGGGTTTCGCCGGCGGCAACGATGTGAGGCACGCCAAGTGCCAGCAGGAGCAGGAGGATGGAAAAGCGCATGGGTTTCCTTGAGTGAATTTGAGCCGGTAGTCAGGCCGAAGCTGGATTAAGTCGCGGTAGAGTTTCTTCAGCCAGCAGCCGCACCGCCAGACCCGAAACTACCATTGCGCCGCTCACCAGCCAGAAGGTGATCTCCAGGGCGCCGCTGGCGCTAGCGGCCACCCCCAGGAGCAAGGCGCCGACGGCGTAGCCGAAGTCGCGCCAGAAGCGGTAGATTCCGATGGCGGAACCACGCCAGTCCGGGTGAGCGATATCAGCCACCGCCGCGGAGATGTTGGGATAGAGCAAGGCCATGCCGAAACCGGAAACCGCCCCCGCCACGGTCAGGCCAGTGCTGGAATCCAGCAGGGGCATCACAGCGACGCCACCGCCGCACAGCCACATGCCCCAGACGATGGGCCCGAGGCGGCCGATGCGGTCGGACAGGCGGCCGGTGAAGAACTGCGCCACGCCCCAGGTGATGCCGTAGGCGCCCACCAGCCAGCCGATCTGCGGCAGCGGCACGCCGCGCTGGAACAGCCAGACCGGGTAGATCACCCACATCCAGGCATCGACGAATTTCTCCACCAGGCCGGCCTGGCAGAAGGCGGCGAGTCGGCGGTCGCGCCAGGACATGAGGGTGAACAGTTCCCAGGTGGAAGGTTTGGCGGAAACGCCCTTCGGGTAACGCGCGCGGTTGGCAAAACCGGGTCCGCTGGACGTGGCGTGCTGCTTGGCC
>CAIXFP010000159.1 GCA_903918705.1 uncultured Pseudomonadota bacterium | reverse complement strand
TGGACCGCGCAGTCGAATTCGTCTCACGCGCTCCGGTGGTCACCGTCATGGGCCACGTCGACCACGGCAAGACCTCGCTGCTCGACCGCATTCGCAAGGCCCGCGTGGCGGCCGGCGAGGCGGGCGGCATCACCCAGCACATCGGCGCCTATCACGTTGAAACCAGCAAGGGCATGATCACCTTCCTGGACACCCCCGGCCATGAGGCGTTCACCGCCATGCGGGCGCGGGGTGCCAAGGTCACCGACCTGGTGATCCTGGTGGTGGCCGCCGACGACGGCGTCATGCCGCAGACGCGGGAAGCCATCCACCACGCCAAGGCCGGCAAGGTGCCGGTGGTGGTGGCGGTGAACAAGGTGGACAAGCCGGGTGCCAATCCGGAAAAGATTCGCCAGGAAGTCTCCAACGAAGGCGTGGTGCCGGAAGAGTGGGGCGGCGACGCCATGTTCGTCGACGTCTCCGCGAAGACCGGTCAGGGCATCGACGCCCTGCTCGACGCCATCCTGTTGCAGGCGGAAGTGCTGGAACTCAAGGCGCCCATCGACGCCCTGGCCAAGGGCGTGGTGGTGGAATCCCGCCTCGACAAGGGGCGCGGACCGGTCGCCACGGTGCTGGTGCAATCCGGCACCCTGAAGCGCGGCGACGTTATCCTGGCGGGTTCCGCCTTTGGCCGGGTGCGCGCCATGCTCGACGAGGATGGCAAGCAGATCAATTCCGCCGGCCCATCCATTCCCGTGGAAATCCAGGGCCTCTCCGACGTGCCCGGTGCCGGCGTCGACGTGCTGGTGCTGCAGGACGAGAAGAAGGCGCGGGAAATCGCCCTGTTCCGCCAAGGCATGTTCCGCGACGTCAAGCTGGCCAAGCAGCAGGCCGCCAAGCTGGAAAACATGTTCGAGCAGATGGGCGAGGGCGAGGTGAAGACCCTGCCGCTGATCCTGAAGGCCGACGTGCAGGGCTCCTACGAGGGCCTGGCCCACGCCTTGAACAAGCTGTCCACCGACGAGGTCAAGGTGGTGCTGGTCCATTCCGCCGTGGGTTCCATTTCCGAATCCGACGTCAACCTGGCCATCGCCTCCAAGGCCGTGATCATCGGCTTCAACGTGCGCGCCGATGCCCAGAGCCGCAAGCTGGCGGAGTCCGCCGGCGTGGACATCCGTTATTACAACGTCATTTATGACGCCGTGGATGAAGTGAAGGCCGCCCTGGGCGGCATGCTCTCTCCCGAGAAGAAGGAAAGCGCGCTGGGTCTCGCCGAGGTTCGCCAGGTGTTCCGCATCACCAAGGTAGGCGCGGTGGCCGGCTGCTTCGTGCTGGACGGCTTGTTGAAGCGCACCGCCCGGGTCCGGGTACTGCGCAACAACGTGGTGATGCACGACGGCGAGCTCGACTCCCTCAAGCGCTTCAAGGATGACGTGAAGGAAGTGAAGGCCGGCTTCGAATGCGGCCTGTCGCTGAAGAACTTCAACGACATCGAAGAAGGCGACCAGCTCGAATGCTACGAGGTGGTCGAGGTGGCGCGAACCCTTTGAGACCGTAGCTGGTAGCCGCGTAGGTTGGGTTGGCGGCCTTATCGCGTAACCCAACAGGACCGTCAATGTTGGGTTACGGCGCCGCACGCCTAACCCAACCTACCGCACTCACGCAAAATGCCCAACCAACGAAACCGCCGCGTCGCCGAGCAGATCCGCCAGGAATTGGCGGACATCCTCCGGCGCGAGATGAAAGATCCGCGCGTCACCGGGGTCACCTTCACCGCCGTGGACGTCACCCACGACCTGGAACACGCCAAGGTCTGGTTCACCCAGTTCGCCGGGGAACACGAGGCCGCGCGCCAGAGCCTGACCCGTGCCGCCGGCTTCCTGCGTACCGAGTTGTCGCAGCGCATGAGCCTGCGCACCGTGCCCAAGCTCACCTTCGTCTACGACGCGTCGGTGGAGCGCGGCGCCCACCTGTCGGAATTGATCGACAAGGCGGTGGCGGAAGACCGGAAGCATCACCAGGACGAGGATTGAACGCGTCGCTGTCGTAGGGTGGTGGTGCGCACCGCGACATCCAGGTCGGCGCGCATGGCCCACCCGCCGTCCTTTACGTCTCCACGCCGTCCCGCTGAGGAACCCCGATGAACAAGATCGTCAAGCGCGCCATCTCCGGCGTGCTGTTGCTGGACAAGGCAGCCGGTTTTACTTCCAACGCAGCCCTGCAAAAAGCCAAATGGCTTTATCGGGCGCAGAAGGCCGGCCACACCGGCACCCTGGATCCCTTCGCCACCGGCCTCCTGCCCCTGTGCCTGGGGGAAGCCACCAAGTTCTCGCAATTCCTGCTGGATGCCGACAAGGTCTACCGCGCCGAGGTTCGGCTTGGGGTGCGCACCTCCAGCGGCGACCTGGACGGCGAAGTGATTTCCGAGCGCCTGGTGACCTGTGGCGAGGCGGCCTTGCGCGCCGCCCTGGAAGGTTTCCGCGGCGACATCGAGCAGGTGCCGCCCATGCACTCCGCCCTCAAGCACCAGGGCCGGCCGCTCTACGAATACGCCCGCAAGGGGATCGAAATCGAGCGGGAGGCGCGCCGCGTCACCGTGTTCGACCTGGAACTGGAAAGCTTTGACGGTCATAGCGCCAAGGTGCGCGTGCACAGCAGCAAAGGCTTCTATGTGCGCGCTCTGGCCGACGACCTGGGAGAGGTCCTCGGCTGCGGCGCCCACCTCGCCGGCCTGGATCGCCTGCGGGTCGGCCCTTACCACCTGGAAGACGCGATGACCCTGGAAGAACTGGTGGAACTGGACGAAGCCGCGCGGGATGAACTCCTGTTGCCGCCCGACAACCTGGCCCTCGACCTTCCCCGCCTGGACCTCGACCTGGAAGCCGCCTGGCAGATCAGCCATGGCCAGGCCATCTGGCGCAGCGGCCTGGTCGTCGGCGAGTTGCTGCGCCTCTATGCGCCGGATGGGTGTTTCCTCGGTGTCGCGCAAGTGGATCAGGACGGCAAGGCCGCCCCGCGGCGTTTGCTCGCCGCCCCCTAACCCATCTTTAACACCCTCCTCCTGATTCCCCCGCATTTTTGCGGATACAGCGTGCACATCCTGCTGTAACTTATTGATTTCCCGTTGGCCTGAAGTAAAATATGTTTTGTAGTGCCATACTATTTGGCGTGATACCACCCAACCCCCTTGACTCGCGCTATCCTTGGCGCATGTTCATTCGCCGCACCACCACCCGACGCGCCGCCAGCGGCGAGGTCTACCACACCTACC
>CAIXFP010000158.1 GCA_903918705.1 uncultured Pseudomonadota bacterium | reverse complement strand
CTCCACCGACGAAGTCTACGGCTCTCTGGGCAAGGACGACCCCGCCTTCACCGAACACACCCCGTTTGCACCCAACAGCCCCTATTCCGCCAGCAAGGCGTCCTCCGACCACCTGGTGCGCGCCTACCACCACACCTACGGTCTGCCGGTGCTCACCACCAACTGTTCCAACAACTACGGTCCCTACCAGTTCCCGGAGAAACTCATTCCCCTGATGATCCTCAACGCCACCCGGGCCAAGGCTCTGCCCATCTATGGCGACGGCATGAACGTGCGCGACTGGTTGTACGTCTCCGACCACTGTTCCGCCATCCGCGTCGTCCTGGAGAAAGGCCGGGTGGGCGAGACCTACAACATCGGCGGCTGGAACGAAATGGCCAACCTGGACATCGTGCATCGCGTGTGCGGCCTGCTGGATGAAATGCAGCCCAGCCCGGACGGCCCCGCCACCCGCCTCATCACCTACGTCAAGGACCGGCCCGGCCACGACCGCCGCTACGCCATCGACGCCAGCAAGATCCACCGGGAACTGGGCTGGAAGCCGGCCGAGACCTTTGAATCCGGCATCCGCAAGACGGTCAGGTGGTACCTCGAACACATGGATTGGGTGGAAAACGTGGCCAGCGGCGAATACCGCAAATGGCTGGACACCAATTACACGGGAAGGAGCGCACCATGACCCGCAAAGGCATCATCCTTGCCGGCGGCTCCGGTACCCGGCTGTCTCCGGCCACCCTGGCCGTATCCAAGCAGCTTCTGCCGATCTACGACAAGCCGATGATCTACCACCCGCTGACCACCCTCATGCTGGCCGGCATCCGCGACATCCTGATCATCTCCACGCCCCAGGACACACCGCGCTTCGAGCAGCTCCTGGGCGACGGCAGCCAGTGGGGCATCAATCTGCAATACGCGGTGCAGCCGAGCCCGGACGGATTGGCCCAGGCCTTCATCATCGGTGCCGACTTCGTCGGGGACGGGCCCTCCGCCCTGGTGCTGGGCGACAACATCTTCTACGGCCACGAAATGGCCCACGACTTGCGTGCCGCCAACGCCCAGGAACGGGGTGCCACCGTCTTCGCCTACCGGGTGAACGATCCCGAGCGCTACGGCGTGGTGGAATTCGACGCCGCCGGGAAAGCCATCAGCCTGGAAGAAAAGCCCCAGGCGCCGAAATCCAATTACGCCGTCACCGGCCTCTACTTCTATGACGAGCGGGTGGTGGACATCGCCCGCGCCATGAAACCCTCGCCGCGGGGCGAACTGGAAATCACCGATGTCAACCGGCAATACCTGGAATGGAACGAACTCGACGTGGCCATACTGGGGCGCGGCCACGCCTGGCTCGACACCGGTACCCACGAGTCCCTGCTGGAAGCCAGCCTGTTCATCGAGACCATCGAAAAACGGCAGGGCCTCAAGATCGCCTGTCCGGAGGAAATCGCCTATCGCCAGGGTTACATCGACGCGGCCCAGGTGGAGCGGCTCGCCGCGCCGCTGAAGAAAAACGCCTATGGCCAGTACCTCCTGGCGATGCTGAACGACCGGGTGTTCTCATGAAAGTCATCGCAACGGACCTGCCGGAAGTGCTGCTGATCGAACCGAAAGTCTTCGGCGACGCGCGCGGCTTCTTCATGGAAAGCTGGAACCGCAAGACCTTCGCCGGCCTGGGGCTGGACCTCGACTTCGTCCAGGACAACCACTCGCGTTCCGGCAAGGGGGTGCTGCGCGGCCTGCATTACCAGTTGCATCAGCCCCAGGGCAAGCTGGTGCGGGTCAGCAGCGGCGCGGTGTACGACGTGGCGGTGGATCTGCGCCGCTCCTCACCCCGCTTCGGCAAGTGGACGGGACACGAACTCTCGGCCGAGAACCATCATATGCTCTGGATTCCGCCCGGCTTCGGCCACGGCTTCGTCGTGCTCTCGGACACTGCCGACTTCCTCTACAAAGCCACCGAGTACTACGCCCCGGAACACGAGCGCTGCGTGCGCTGGAATGACCCGGCCATCGGCATCGCGTGGCCCCTGGACGGCGAACCGGCCCTCTCCGGCAAGGACAAGGTGGGCAGCCTGTTGCAGGGTGCGGAGGTCTATCCGTGAAGATCCTTCTCACCGGCAGCACCGGCCAGGTCGGCTGGGAACTGCGCCGCACCCTGGCCT
>CAIXFP010000157.1 GCA_903918705.1 uncultured Pseudomonadota bacterium | reverse complement strand
CGCCCCGCGCCCGTGCCTTCATCCAGGCCTACCACGCCACCTACCACGTCAGCCGCATCCCCTCGCCGGGGTCCGCCGCCCAGGGCTACGACGCGGTGCTGCTGTTCGCCGCGGCGGCGAAGCAGGCCGGCTCCGCCGACACCCACCGGATCAAGGAGGCCCTGGAAGACCTGAAGAGCCCGGTGCCCGGCGTCATCGCCACCTGGAACCACCCGTTCACCCGCTGGGACCCGGCCAACGAGGACAGCCACGAGGCGTTCCGCCGCGAACAGGTGGTGATGGGCATGGTCAAGGATGGCCACGTGGTGTTCGGCAACGCGGCCGACCGGGAGCGCCTGATCAAGAGCGCGGCTTCGGCGGGGAAGGGCGCGGCCAAGGGCAAGAAGCATTGAGCGAAAGGGAAGCATCCCAGTCCATGGGACATGCCTGCCATGTAGCGCCGGCGCCACAAGTGCCATGCAAGGCCTGATCATCGCCCAGATGGCCGTGAGCGGCGCGCTCATGGGCCTGGTCTACGCCCTGGTGGCCTACGGTTTCCAGCTCACCTACGCCACCAGCAAGAGCATCAACTTCGGCCAGGGCGAACTGGTCATGATGTCGGCTTTCTGCTGCCTGACCCTGACCCACCTGGGCCTGCCCTATCCGGTCATGGCCTTGGCGGGCGTGGGCATCGGCGCCCTGCTCGGGCTGTTCGTGGAGCGGGCCGGGGTGCGCCTGGCCCTGGAACAGCAGAGCGAGGGCTGGATCCTGATGACCATCATCATCGGCCTGTTCTTTTTCTCCACGGCGGAAAATATCTGGGGCCGCGACGACCGCCCGTTCCCCACGCCGATTTCGTCCGACCCGCTGCATTTTTACGGTCTCGACATCACTCCCCTGGAAATCTCCGTGGCCGTGGGCGTGCTGGCGGTCATGGGCCTGGTTGAACTGCTGAAGCACCGCACCCTGCTGGGCAAGGCCTTCGCCGCGGTGGCGGCGGACCGGGACGCGGCGGAGCTCATGGGCATCTCGGCGCGGCGCACGGTGATGTTGTCCTATGCCCTGTCCGGCATGGTGGCGGCGGTGGCCGGCATTCTCATTTCCCCCATCACCACGGTGGGACCCACCATGGCGTCCGCCCTGGTGCTCAAGGCCTTCTCCGTGGCGGTGGTGGCGGGGCTGGATTCCGGCTTCGGCGTGGTGCTGGTGGGCCTGTTCCTGGGCGCCCTGGAGAGTCTGGCGAGCTACTACCTCGGCAGTGGCTGGCGCGAGGCGCCCGGACTCCTGCTGCTGATCCTGGCCCTGGCCCTGCGGCCCAACGGGGTGTTCGGCAAGGCCACGGTGAGGAAAGTATGAGCGGGGCGCGGCGAACTGGCTGCATTGCCTCACCCCCGCCCCCCTTCCCTGGGGGAAAGGGGAGGTGGGCATGAAGCGCTTCCTCCTGCTGCGCGGCGCCGAGTTGGGGTTGCTGGCGCTGCTGGCGGCGATACCCTTCGCCGTGAGCAACGACTACGCCTTGGGATTGCTCACCCTCCTGGCGATCTACGGCATCCTGCTCATCGGCCTGGACGTGACGGTGGGTTATCTCGGCCAGGTGAATCTGGCCCAGGCGGCCTTTCTCGGCATCGGCGGCTATGCGGCGGCCCTGGCGGTGGCCAAGCTGGGGGTGGGCATACCCTTCGCCCTGATGGCTTCCATGGGCGTGGGCCTGGTCCTGGGCGGGCTGCTGGCCTTCCCGGCACTGCGGCTGGAAGGGCCCCAGTTCGCCCTGGCGACACTGAGTTTTTCCGCCCTCACCACCACCTGCCTGAACGAGTTGGAGTCCCTGACCGGCGGCGCCCAGGGCTTCCAGGTGACGCGCCCGGACCTGTTCCGCGCGGTCCTCGACGCGCCGCATTTCTACTGGCTCTGCGTCGGCGTCCTCGCCCTGGTCTGGCTGGCCCTGCGCAACCTGCTGGCGTCCAACTGGGGCCGCGCTTTCGAGGCCCTGCGCGACAGCCCCATCGCCACCGATGCCATGGGGGTGGGCTCCTATCGCCACAAGGTGGCCGGTTTCGCCCTCGGCTCCGGCCTGGGAGGCCTGGCGGGCGGCCTCTACGCCTTCAATTTCCAGTATCTGCAGCCACAAAGCTTCACCTATGAGTTGATGGTGATCCTCCTCCTGGGCGTGGTGCTGGGCGGGCGCAAAAACCTGTGGGGCGCTTTCGTCGGCGCGGCCTTCATCGTCCTGCTGCCCAATCTGCTGTCCAATCGGATGCTGTTTCATTCGTTTTCCGCCATCGGTCTGGCACTGGCCGTGCTGGCGGCATGGCGCGGCCACACTCGAAGTTTTCAGGCCCTGGCGCCGGTGGCGTCCATGGGGCTGCTGGTGGTGGGCGGCGCCCTGGTGGAGAACAGCGAGGACTGGCGCCGCGCCATTTTCGCCCTGATGCTGTTCTCCGTGGTGGTGGGCCTGCCCGAGGGTCTGATGGGCTTCGTCGGACGCCTGCTGGGTCGCCTCGTCGCCCTGCCGGATGCGCCCCTGCCGCGGCCTGCGGCCCTGGATCAGGTTTTACCGGCGCGGCCGGCCGAGGCGGGCTCACTGCTTGAGATCCGGGATCTGAAGCGATATTTCGGTGGGGTGCGGGCCCTGGATGGCGTCACGCTGGAAGTGAAACACGGCAGCATCCACGGCCTCATCGGACCCAATGGTTCCGGCAAGAGCACGGCGGTGAACGTGGTTTCCGGCCTCTATGCCCCCAGTGCGGGGAGCATGGCCCTGGCGGGACGGCCGCTGCCGGGGGGCAGTCTGATGGCGGCAGCCCGCGCCGGAGTGGCACGCACTTTCCAGAACCTGCAACTGTTCGCCGACCTGAGCGTGCTGGACAACGTCATGGTGGTGCTGGCCGGCGCCTACCGGGTACCTTTGCCCGGCGTGATGCTGGGCCTCCACGCGGGGGAGGAGCGGCGCGCCCAGGCCGACGCCCTCGCCATCCTGGAACTGGTGGGCCTTGGCGGAGCGGCGCGCCGGCGCGCCCGCGACCTGACCTACGGCGACCAGCGTTTCCTGGAGGTGGCCCGAGCCCTGGCGCGCAAGCCGCGGCTCCTGATCCTGGACGAACCCGCCGCCGGCCTCGCCCATCCGGACGCGGTGCGCCTGGTGCGGGTGATCCGGGCGATCAAGGCGCGGGGCATGACCATGATCCTGATCGAACACCATATGGATGTGGTGAGCGAGTTGTGCGACGCGGTCACGGTCCTGGACGGCGGTCGCGTCATCGCCAGCGGCACCCCCGCCGAGGTGCGGCGCGATCCCAAGGTCATCGCCGCCTACCTGGGCACGACCGGCGCCGAGGCGGAGGCGGGGGCATGCTGAAAGTGCGCGATCTCCACGCCGGCTACGGCAGCAGCGCGGTACTTCAGGGACTGTCACTGGATGTGGCCCAGGGCGCGGTGGTGGCCCTGATCGGCGCCAACGGCGCCGGCAAGACCACCGCCATGCGCGCCATCTCCGGCCTGCTCAAGCCGACCGCGGGCGGCGTGGAACTGGATGGCCGCCCGATTCAGGGCGGTGATGCTTCCGCCATCGCCCACCTGGGCCTGGCCCACGTGCCGGAAGGCCGCCATGTGTTCGGCCCCCTGTCGGTGGAAGACAACCTGCTGCTCGGCGCCTACACCCGGTTGCCGCGCCTGTTCGGCTATGCCACCCGCGCCAAACCCGCGCTGGAGCAGGCATATTCCCTGTTTCCCCGTCTCGCGGAACGACGCCGGCAACAGGCCGGCACCCTGTCCGGCGGCGAGCAGCAGATGCTGGCCATCGCCCGCGGCCTCATGGCCGCTCCCAAGGTGATGTTGCTGGACGAACCTTCCATGGGCCTGGCGCCGGTGATCGTCGAGGAGGTGTTCGCAACGTTGTCACGATTGAAAGCCTCCGGGCTTACCCTGCTGCTGGTGGAGCAGTTCGCCCGTTCCGCCCTGGAAATCGCCGATTACGCCTATGTCCTGGAACGTGGCCGCGTGGCGCTGGCCGGCACGCCGGATGAGTTGCGGCGCGACGACGCCGTCCTGAAAGCTTATCTGGGCTGACGCGAGGGGGGCGGGCCGGCGTTTTGGGTCGATGTGGCGGGAGTAGTTGACAAGGCGGGCGAAGGTCGGAATAATGCCGCGCTTTCCTGGTGGGGTACCCAAGCGGTCAACGGGATCAGACTGTAAATCTGACGGCTCTGCCTTCGAAGGTTCGAATCCTTCCCCCACCACCAGGTTATCCGCGCCGTGCGCTGGAGAGGGTTCGGTTCGAAGCGGGTGTAGTTCAATGGTAGAACCTCAGCCTTCCAAGCTGATGACGCGGGTTCGATTCCCGCTACCCGCTCCAGTTGGAATGCTGTTGAATGTTTGAGTGGCAAACCAGTTTCGCCCATGTGGCTCAGTGGTAGAGCACTCCCTTGGTAAGGGAGAGGTCGCGGGTCCGATTCCCGCCATGGGCACCAGT
>CAIXFP010000156.1 GCA_903918705.1 uncultured Pseudomonadota bacterium | reverse complement strand
GCGAAGGGCCGCACCTCGTGGGTCTGCGCCAGGTGCTGGGCGAAACGCTCGTAGGACAGGTCCATCCAGCCATCGGGCGTCACCCCCGCGGCGTCCACCTGCAACCGCGACATGCCACCGGCAATCATGTCGATGGGGTCGAACCAGATGCGGTTGCCGGCCAGGGCCAGGTGGCTGCCCATGATGCCGGGCAGCATCAGGGCGATGGGAGCGTTCTCCAGGGGCTTGGTGACCTTGCCGCCGCGGGCGATCTCGACCCGGGAGGGCGCCGCCAGTTGCTCGAAGCGGTCGTTCTTGCCGGCCAGGGCTTGCAGCAGGGGCTCGCCGCTCTCCTCGCGCTGGAAATAACTGAAATGGGTCACCTTCGGCCCGGCCAGGGATTTCAGCCAGATCCCCTGGCGCCGCGCGGCTCCCCCGCTCATGGACGGGGTATTCACCACCAGGTCGGTCTGGCCGCCGTAGAAGGCTTCGGACAGACAGTCGCCCAGCCAGGAAAGCAGGCCATCGCCCGCGTAATCGCCGGCGATGACGTGCAGGGGAAAATCCACTTCCACGTCGGGGGCGTTGAGCAGGGCCACCAGGGGCGAGTCCGGCATCATGGCTTCCAGGCCGGGCAGCACGCGGGCGTCGGTGCGTTCCTTCACCACCGCCAGCAGGAAGTTCCGCAGCAGGTCATAGCCCGGGGCCGCGGCCTGCAAGCCGGGCAGGGCCAGCAGCCCCTTGCCCACCAGGTTCAGCATCACGCTGGCCCAGCGGTCCAGCCGCCCGGAGGCCAGGGTGGTGCCGCGCGCGGTGGCTGCCACCCGCACGAACCGCTCCACCTTGATGCCACGCGCCTTCATGGCCTCGTTGAGCCGTTTCAGATTCTCGCCGTCCTGCTCGTAGCCGACCCGGCCGGTGCGCTGACCGTGGTCCAGGAAGCGCTGGATGTCTGCCGTGGTGAAGGGGTCGGCATTCACCCGATTGGCCCGCGCCAGCAGTTCCCCCAGCATGCCGCCGCGGGAATGGCTCACCACGTGCAGGCGGGCGCCATCGGGCAGCGCGTCGACCAGGGCGAGGACGTTGGCGACGGGGCTTTCGGTCAGGGAACGGTGTTCGAAACCGTAGATACGGTTGCCGTAGGCGGCCTGGAGCCGGGCGCGGGCGTCCATCTCGGACTGGTCGCCGCCCCACAGGGACTTGAAACTTCCCGCCGTGCTGGACGCCGTGCCATGCAGGAACAGCAGGGCGGGGTCGGCGGAGGGCGGCATCTTATCCACAGCGGTCAGGCCCCAGGCCTCCGTGGACAGACGTTGCAGGCCCGTGCGGTTTTCCAGCTGGTGGTCCTGGAACGTCCCCGCCGCCGTCAGCGCGGTCATACCCGCCGGCCCCTGCCCGAACACCCGGATGGACTTCAGCACCCAGGAACCGAAGCCATCCCGGCTGGGACCGGCCGGCAGGTGCGGCCCCTGGGGACGCAACGCCGGTCCCACCATGATCTCCCCGGTCGCGCCCTCGCCGCGGCCGACCCCGCCGCCCAGGTAGCGTTCCGCGTCCTCCGCCGCCACCAGGAGACGGGTGCCGTTTTCCAGCTCCAGTTCCAGGACATCGTCCGCCGCCAGGTCGAGCGGCACGGGGGCCTGATCCACCCCGCGCGCGGCCGTCGTCAGGGAATAGGTCCGCGCCTGCCATCCGGCGACGGATTCGTTGGTCTGGGCGGCGGCGTTCAGTTTCAGTTTGATGGTCATGATTCAGCCCTGATGCACGTTGGTGGGATAGATCGAATGCCGGGCGGCCATGGTGCCGCGCCGCTTAAGCATAGCGGGGTAATGCGCTGTCGTTCCGGCCCGCGGAGGGGAGGTCCATGGCGATTCCCTTGCCGGAGAGTCGGAACCCGCTGCCCGACGGCGGACTCGGCGGCAAACCTGTCGGACGCCGATGGGGAAATTCATTACAAGGAACATGCCAACGGCGACCCGCGCTTAGGCCGTTGAATCCATACGCACCGGCCGCCGGGCCTGGGTGGAAAGCGGGTCGCGCGCAACCCGGATCGGTGTGGGGAGGGAATGTGGGCGGGTCGCGGCGGACCCGGAAGGTGGCCGTCATGTTCCTGTCATATGGGGCTGTCACATTCGCGGTCCATGCCAGCCGTCCGCTCCGTCTTCATTTCCGACATCCATCTCGGCACCCGCGCCTGCCAGGCCGACAGCCTTCTGGCCTTTCTGCGGGAATATCCCGCCCGCCACCTCTACCTGGTGGGCGACATCATCGATTTCTGGAGCATGAGCCGGGGCATCTACTGGAGCCCGGCGCAGAACACGGTGATCCAGAAGGTGCTGCGCCGCGCCCGCCATGGTGAAGAGGTGGTGTTCGTGCCGGGCAACCACGACGAGGCGTTGCGCGAATACTGCGAGACGGCCTTCGGCGACATCCGGGTGGAACAGGAATTCGTCCATGTGACCGCCGATGGCCGCCGCCTGCTCCTCATCCACGGTGACGATTTCGACCAGGTGACCCGCCACCACCGCTGGGTGGCGGTACTGGGCGACGTGGCCTACAACGGCCTGGTGCGGGTGAACGCCTGGCTGTCCTGGCTGCGCCGCCAATTGGGTATCGCCGGTTACTGGTCCCTGGCGGGCTACGCCAAGCGGCGAGTGAAGACCGCCCTGCAATTCATCTTCGACTTCGAGGACTCGGTGATCCGCCACGTGCGCGAGCGCGGCCTCGACGGCGTCATCTGCGGCCACATCCACTGGGCGGCGCTGAAGGAGGTGGACGGCCTCACCTACGCCAACTGCGGCGACTGGGTGGACTCGTGCAGCGCCATCGTCGAACACGAGGATGGCAGGCTGGAGATGGTGGAGTGGCGCGCCGTGGCGCCGGCGCCCTCGCCGGCCCGGTTACTGGAGGAAGCCTGATGCGCGTCCTGATGGTTTCCGACGTGTATTTCCCGCGCATCAACGGCGTCTCTACCTCCATCGAGACCTTCCGCGCCGCCCTGGCGGAGCACGGCGTCGACGTCCATCTGGTGGCGCCCAGCTACGGCGACGACCCGCCCACGCCGGGAGTGACCCGCATCCCTTCGCGGCGGGTGCCCCACGATCCGGAAGACCGCTTCGCCCACTACGCCAGCCTCAAGCG
>CAIXFP010000155.1 GCA_903918705.1 uncultured Pseudomonadota bacterium | reverse complement strand
CCTTCTTGCACAGGCTGCGCGCCATGGCGTCGGCATCCTCCGGCTCGACGCCAATCACCTTGATTTCCGGCTTGAGGCGTTTGATGTAGGCGGCGATACCGGCGATCAGGCCGCCACCGCCCACCGGCACGAAGATGGCGTCGATGGGCGCGCGCGCCTGGCGCAGTAGTTCCATGCCGATGGTGCCCTGGCCGGCGATCACTTCGGGATCGTCGTAGGGATGCACGAAAACCTTCTTTTCCTGTTTCGCGATCTCCCTGGCGTGGTGGTAGGCGTCGTCGTAGGAATCGCCGTGCAGAACCACCGTCGCCCCCCGCTTGGCCACCGCGTCCACCTTGATGGCCGGCGTGGTGGCGGGCATCACGATGGTGGCCTCACAACCCAGAACCTGGGCCGACAGCGCCACGCCCTGGGCATGGTTGCCAGCGGAGGCGGCCACCACGCCGCGCTTCAACTGCGTTTTGGTCAGCCCGGCCATCTTGTTGTAGGCGCCGCGCAGCTTGAAGGAGAACACCGGCTGCATGTCCTCGCGTTTCAGCAACACCGTGTTGCCCAGGCGGCGCGACAGGTTCGCGGCTTCTTCCAGCGGCGACTCGATGGCCACGTCGTAGACGCGGGCGAGGAGGATGCGCTCCAGGTAATCCGTCATTGTGGTTTGAACAGGGGAGAGAAGGCCGCTATTCTCGCGGGTAGCCCGTAAACGACAAAGCGTAAACGCGAAAGAGAGAGCGAATCATGATGACCCAAGACGAAATGAAACAAGCCACCGCCCGTGCCGCCATCCAGTACGTTCCCGCCGGCATCATCGGCGTGGGCACCGGCTCCACCGCCAACTTTTTCATCGACGAACTGGCCCACATCAAGGGCAAGATCGACGCCGCCGTGGCCTCCTCGGTAGCCACCGCCGAGCGACTGAAGAAGCACGGCATCCGCGTCATCGACCTCAACGAGGCCGGTGAAATGGAGGTCTACGTGGACGGCGCCGATGAGATCACCCCCCACATGGCCATGATCAAGGGCGGCGGCGGCGCGCTCACCCGCGAGAAGATCGTCGCCGCCTGCGCCAAGAAATTCGTCTGCATCATCGACCAGACCAAGCTGGTGGACGTGATGGGCAAGTTCCCGCTGCCGGTGGAAGTCATCCCCATGGCGCGTTCCTACGTGGCCCGGAGTCTTGTCAAACTCGGTGGAAATCCCGTACTGCGTCAGGGTTTCACCACCGACAACGGCAACGTCATTTTGGACGTGCACGGCATGAGCATCCTCGACCCGGTGGCCATGGAAGCGGAAATCAACCAGATCGTCGGCGTCGTCACCGTCGGCCTGTTCGCCCGCCGCGGCGCCGACGTGTGCCTGATGGGCACCCAGGAGGGGGTGAAGACCTTCACCCGGTAAGGAGGAAGACATGGGCATGGCGCTGAAACACGAATCGCTGAGCGAGGCGGAATACCTCGCCAGCGAGGATTTCGCCCCGCGCAAACGCGAGTACGTGGCCGGCGAGGCCTACGCCATGGCAGGGGCGAGCGCGCGGCACAACCGGATATCCGGCAACGTGTATACCAGGCTGGATGCAGCCACCCGCGGCACCTCCTGCGAGGTCTTCATCGCCGACATGAAGGTGAAGGTGGAGGCCTGGCGGGCGTTCTACTACCCGGACGTGATGCTGGTGTGCCCACAGCATGACGACCACCCCCTCTACCGCACCGGCCCCTGCATCATCGTCGAAGTGCTCTCCCCCTCCACCGCCAGCATCGACGAGCGGGAGAAATGGCTGCACTACCGCGACATCCCCACCCTGCGCTACTACCTGCTGATCGACTCGGAAGCCCGCCATGCCCGCATCCGTAGCCGGGAGGGCGACGGCTGGCTGGAACAGACCCTGGACGCGGAAGACATCGTATCGCTGACCTGCGACCCGATCAGCACCTCCCTCTGCCTGGACGACATCTACGAACGCAGCGGGCTGTAGCAGACACCCTCCTCCACCCCCTCTCCGGCCTGCGGGCGAGGGGAGCGTCGCTCCGCGACAATTACGATAATGCCTGCTCGATGAAGTGCTTAGCCACCCGGGGCCGCGGCACCCGGACGTCGAACCAGCGGCGCACGTCCTGGTCCAGGCCGAGGCCGTGCATGTAGTTGTACAATGCCTTGTTCAGGGCTTGGCCCAAAGCGTCGTGATCCACCCTGGTGGGGTCGACGAAGCCCACGTCGTTGCGAGCGAAGCTCACAGGCGGCAGGGGCTGCAAGGTGATGCCGTACTGTTCCGGATGTTGCCCGACCGGGGAATGCACGGTGCAGACGAAACGGTGGAAGAAGCCGGACTGGATGCAGCCGGCGGCGAACAACTGGCGCACATACTCCAGCGCGTCCACCGTGTCCTGCACGGTCTGGGTGGGAAAGCCGTACATCAGATAGGCGTGCACCAGGATGCCGGCATCGGAAAACGCACGGGTCACCCGCGCCACCTGTTCCACTGACACGCCTTTTTGCATCAGCTTCAGCAACCGGTCCGAGGCCACCTCCAGGCCCCCGGAGACGGCGATGCAGCCGCTCTCCGCCAGTTGCCGGCACAGATCCGGGGTGAACGACTTCTCGAAACGAATGTTGCCCCACCAGGAAATGGCCCGGTTGCGTTTCTCCAGTTCCTCGGACAGCGCCTTGAGAGCCTTCGGGGGAGCTGCCTCGTCGACGAAGTGGAAACCGCTCTGGCCGGTCTCCGCGATGATGGTTTCGATGCGGTCCACCAGCGTCGCGGCGGCGATGCCGTCGTAGCGGCCGATGTAATCGAGGGAGACGTCGCAGAAGCTGCATTTCTTCCAGTAGCAGCCGTGGGCCACGGTCAGCTTGTTCCAGCGCCCGTCGGACCAGAGCCGGTGCATGGGGTTGAGCATGTCCAACACCGAGAGGTAGCGGTCCAGGGGCAGGCCGTCCCAGGTGGGGGTGCCCACCTCGGCGTAGGGGATGTCGGGCTCGCCGGCGTCGATGTAGCGAACAGTCCCCCCCTTTGCAAAAGGGGGGTTAGGGGG
>CAIXFP010000154.1 GCA_903918705.1 uncultured Pseudomonadota bacterium | reverse complement strand
GGCAACGTGCGGCAACTGGAAAACCTCTGCCACTGGATCACCGTCATGGCCCCCAGCCAGGTGGTGGAAGCCAAGGACCTGCCGCCGGACGAGCATTCCGCCAGTACCGGCAGCGTCGTCAACTGGAGCGAGGCCCTGGCCCGCACCGCCCAGACCCGCCTGGCCCAGGGCGAATCCGGCATCCTCGACGACCTCACCGGTGAATTCGAACGCACCCTGATCAAGGTCGCCCTGGCCCACACCGGCGGGCGCAAGATCGAGGCCGCCACCCTGCTGGGCTGGGGCCGCAACACCCTGACCCGCAAGATCCAGGAACTGGGGATGGAGGCGGGCGGGGAAGAGTAGCTCTGGCGTGGCAGGGCTAATCGCCAGCGTTTGGGAGCCACTCTGCCGTGCCCCAGCAGCTTCGATCTGCCGACGGCCGAGGTCTGGCGTACCTGCCAGGGACAGGCGGACCGCGCGTACCGGATCAAGGAACGCAAGGCGGGCTTTGGCCTGGATGCGTTCAACATGCGTGACCTCCGGGCCACCGAAGCAGCGTCAGGCTTTGCCCTGCGTGATTACAACTTGATGAGCCTGTTGCGTCAGGCCGCGCTGCGTTACCGAATCCAGCTACGCTGTCCACTTCTCATGGCTTGGTGCCGCGACACCAACGCGCCGGGTTCGCCGGACACTGGACCCATGCTTGTGGACCTTCGCCACGGAGCGGCCCACCTCACCCAGGCGGGGACTTAGCGGGTTACGCGGGCGACGACCGTGTTGCCGTTGCCCTGGTATTCCAGGCTGCCGAAGCTCAGTTGCCGCGCCATGGCGATGCCGCGGCCATTCGGGTCGAAGGCGCGCTCCGGCGAGAATTCCAGATAATCCCGCCAGTCGAAGCCCGGCCCCGCATCGCGAATGGTGAAGATCACCGCATCGGAGTTCTTCTCGACCCTCACACTGGCGCGTCGCTCCTGGAACCGCGGCAGACTTAGCCGATAGGCGATTTCCGCATCCCAGGCATCCTCCCATTTCAGCCGGGTTTTCTCGGCGTAGCTGATCTCAAGGTTGCCATGTTCCACCGCATTCACCAGCAATTCGCCGAGACCTAGGACCGCCATCTCAGGTGATGGGCAGAGTTGCGCCAACTGTGCCGCCAGGACTTCAGCTTCGCCAAGCAGGCGAAACTGAAATTCCGCAATCACCAGCAACGGCAGCATCGCCTTGCATTCGCGCGCGGTCTTCGCCCGCTCCTCGCCTAGGCCGTGGAGTTCGAGGGCGGCACGCACGATGGCGAGCAGGGAATCCGGCTCATACGGCTTGGTCAGGTAGTAATAGGCGCCCGCAGCCAGGCCTTCCGCCACCTGTTCGGGAGCCGCGGCGGCCGTTTGCATGATCACAGGCACGGTGCGGTAACGAGGATTTGCCTTCATCCGCCTCAATAACGTGATGCCATCCATGACTGGCATCATGCGATCGAGTATGACCAGGTCGTAGGTAACCGCCTCATCTTGCAGCCGTTCCCAGCCCATCCCCCCATCCTCGGCCAGATCGAGTTGGTATTCCGGACCTTCGAGACAGGCGCGGATGATCTTCAGGTTCATGGGTTCGTCATCGACGACGAGAATGCGCTTCGGATGCATGGCTGACGGGGAAGGTGGGTGATGACGAATGCGCTGCGACTATTGATTCCCGACTTGCCAGGCCTGGTAATAGGCCTTGGCCAGCGAGAGCAGCGATGCGGCACGCAGGGGCTTGTGCAGCAGCATGACGCCGTTAGGAAGGCCGCCTTGCGCCGTGATGTCGTCCGCGGTCAACGCGGTGACCACGATGATTTGCATGGGTTTCTCGGTGTTCTCCCGCAGCAGGGCCTTGAGGAGATGAAAACCATCCAGTCCGGGCAAGACCAGATCGGTTACCAACAAATCAGGGCGGATTTCGCCAACTCGTATCAAGGCCTCATAGCCATCAGGCGAAATTCGCAGATTCGTGTCCGCTCCGATGTTGCCCAGCGTCTTTTCCAGCACCGCGCGCGGTGCCGGATCGTCCTCTATTGCCAGAACCTCGAATTTGCGTGGCTCGCTTCCGCTCGCCCGTCTGCGCGCGGCTAGCATTTCCTCGACCGAAGTGCGCAGCACCCGGCGATGTCCACCTGGCGTTTTCCAGGCCTTGAGCCGTCCATCTTCGACCCAGAGTTGGATGGTGCGTACGCTGGCATGCAGCAACTTCGCGGTTTCGCGTGTGGTCAGGGTATCTGGCAAAGTATCGACGTTGGTCATCACAAACTCCTCGAAATGTCGGCATTTGTGATTGTTATGGTATTTGTTGTTTCTATCAACAATTTTATTGTTTGTAGTATATCGTGCCTAATGAATTTTCGTCGCCGAGTTTTCGACATATTTCCACTTTCTCCATATCATGCGTCCACCCAACCAGACTGGCATTCCGGGCATTTCTCACGACGGCCCCTTGGCGCAGCCCATTTGTGCTGCCTCCGAGGTTCTCGAAAGGGCGTCAGGTCGTCGCTTTGAAATCGAGTGGTATGGCGAACGGACTGCCGCCTTTGTCATTCGCTTTCACGGTCGCGTCCATGCCTATCTGAACCGCTGCGGCCATGTGCCGATCGAACTTGACTGGCTGCCAGGTGAGTTCTTCGATGCCTCACGGCTATACTTGGTCTGCGCTACGCATGGCGCTCTCTACGACCCGGCCACCGGCGCATGTCTGGGTGGTCGTTGCGGTGGACGAGGGTTGGTGGCGCTGCCCGTCGTGGAGCACGACGGGCATATTTTTCTACTTGAGGAAAATTGAATGTCGATCGACGACGACAGCGAGCGGGGAGCACTCGAACGCCTCTTGCTGGCACATCTGATGGAACAGCGCAAATCTCGCCGGTGGGGGCTGTTTTTCAAATCCCTGGGGTTTATCTGGCTATTTCTCGTGGCCTTCATGGTGTTGTCCCACGAAGACGGCCATTTCACTTCAGTCAACCCGCATACCGCTCTGATCGATCTCAAAGGCGAAATCGGCGGCAGCGACGGCGTCACCGCGGATGCCCTGATTTCCTCTCTGGACGCGGCCTTCGAGGACAAACATGCGCGTGGCATCGTGTTGCGCATCAACAGTCCGGGCGGCAGCCCGGTGCAGGCCGGGCAGGTTTACGACGAAATCCGCCGACTGCGCGTCAAATACCCGAAAACGCCGCTCTACGTGGTGGTGGACGACATCTGCGCCTCGGGTGGTTATTACATTGCCGCGGCCGCCGACAAGATTTTTGTCGACAAAGCCTCGCTGGTCGGTTCTATCGGCGTCCTGATGGACGGCTTCGGCTTTACCGACGCCATGAAGAAAGTGGGGGTGGAACGCCGCCTGCTCACGGCGGGGGACAACAAGGGGTTCCTGGATCCCTTCTCGCCGGTGGTACCACGTCAGGCAGCCCATGCCCACGCCATGCTGGCCGAGGTGCACCAGCAATTCATACAGGCGGTGCGGCAAGGGCGCGGCAAACGCCTCAAGGAGACGACGGACATGTTCAGCGGCCTGGTCTGGAGCGGAACGCGCGGCATCGAACTGGGTCTGGCCGATGCCCTGGGCAGCCTCGATTATGTTGCCCGCGAGGTCATCAAGGCCGAGGACATCGTCGACTATTCACCCCAGGAAAGCCTTGCCGACCGACTCGCGCGCCGCATCGGCACCTCGCTGGGTGATGCGGTGCGGCCCTGGGCGAGAGACAGCATTCGGGTGCGCTGATGACCGGCGACTACCGTCCCATCGCCTGTGCCGACCACGAGCGCCTGGAGTTCGCGGTGCTGCGTCGCCGCCACCTGCGTCTTACCTGGCTGAGCGGGGAGGGCGGCACACTTGTTTGCGAGCGCGTGCTGCCCCTCGACGTGGCAACCCGGTCCGGCGCCGAATGGCTGACCATCCGGCGCGCAACGGGTGAAACCGAGGTGGTACGGCTGGATCGGATCCGCGCCGCGCTGGACGACTGAGTGGTCGTGGTGGGACGGTTATTCCGCGAGGCGGCTTTGCTTCTGTTCAGCTCCCCATTTGGCGGGCTTGGCGAATACGCGGGAAAGCAGCATCCCGACGAGTATCAAAACCATGAACAGGGTGGCGGTGATTGCCAGGCCGGCGATGGTAGCCATGCCGGCGATGAGTTTGATGACCGAAGCAAGAAGCCATTCCACGACATTCTCCAATGACAAAAGGGGTGGATTTTTTCTCCTCCAAGCCCGTCCAT
>CAIXFP010000153.1 GCA_903918705.1 uncultured Pseudomonadota bacterium | reverse complement strand
GTCCAGGACTCCGGTATCGGTATTGCGAAAGAGAACCTGTCGATGCTGTTCGAAGCCTTCGCCCAGGCCGATGTTTCGACCACCCGCAAATACGGCGGCACCGGCCTGGGGCTGACCATCTCCAGCAAGCTGGTGGACCTCATGGGTGGGCGCATCTGGGTGGAAAGCGAGAAAGGCTGCGGCACCCGCTTCCATTTCCTGCTGCCTTACTCCCCCCTGGCCGAGGCCGGCGAGACGGACGCCACCGGTGGCGAGGATGAGGCCGTCGCCATCACCGGCCTCAGCATCCTGATCGCGGAAGACAACCCGGTGAACCGCAAGCTCGCTTTTCACCTGCTGGAAAAACTGGGCCATCGTGTCCGCGTCGCCGAGGACGGCGAACAGGCGGTGGCGGCTTTCGCCCCCGGCCGCTATGACTTGATCCTGATGGACATGATGATGCCCGGCATGGACGGGATGGCGGCTATCGCCCGCATCCGCGCGCTGGAACGGGGCGGCGGAAGTCGCCAGCGCACCCCCATCATCGCCGTCACCGCCCATGCCATGCGCGGCGACATGGAGCGGTTTCTGGAAGGCGGTGCCGACGGTTACGTCGCCAAGCCCATCCGCTTCGACGAGTTGAAGCGGGAAATCACCCGCGTGATCATGGAGACGTAGTTCGGGTAGGCGCGTTACAACCCGACAAGGAGTAACGAATGAAAGGCATGGTCTTCACGGAATTCATGGAGATGGTGGAAGTCACCTGGTCCCTCGACATGGCGGACGCGCTCATCGCCCGCTCCCAGGTCGAGTCCGGGGGCGCCTACACGGCGGTGGGCACCTATCCCCACGCGGAGCTTTTCGCCCTGGTGTCCGCCCTGTCCATGGAAACCGGCGTCGCGGTGTCCGAACTGGTGCGCACCTTCGGCAAGCACCTGTTCGGCCGCTTCGCCCTGGCCTATCCGCGCTTTTTCCTGGGCATGAACAGCAGCTTCCAGTTTCTCGGCGGCATCGATTGCGTTATCCACGCCGAAGTGCGCAAACTCTACCCGGATGCGGAACTGCCCACCTTCGTGGTGGAAGCGGGCGATAACCGCCTCAGTCTCACCTATTATTCCGAGCATCCGCTGGCTGACCTGGCCCTGGGCCTGATCGAAGGCTGCGTGGCCCATTTCGGCGATGCAGTCACGGTCCGCCGGGAGGCTTTCAACAACATGCCGGGCGCGCAAGCGCGCTTCGTGCTCACCCGCAAGAGCTGATTCATGAGCGATTCCGTCTGGCAAGCACGCTTCGAGCGGGAGCGCGTCGCCCGCAAGGAGGCGGAACGCATCCTGGAAGAGAAATCCCTGGAGCTCTACCAGAGCAACCAGAGCCTGCGCCGCCTGGCGTCTGAACTCGACGTCATGATCCGCACCCGCACCAACGAACTGTCCGGTGCCCTGGCTGAATCGGAACGGCAGAAGCTGGAACTCGCCAGCCTCAACCGTCAGCTTCAGACCCAGCACGCCGAACTGGCTCAGGCGCGCCGCGCCGCGGAAGCCGCCAACCGACTGAAGAGTGAATTTCTGGCCAACATGAGCCACGAAATCCGCACCCCCATGAACGGCATCATCGGCATGGCCGACCTGGCCC
>CAIXFP010000152.1 GCA_903918705.1 uncultured Pseudomonadota bacterium | reverse complement strand
AGGTCAGCAGCAAGCCTT
Source organism: uncultured Pseudomonadota bacterium (assembly GCA_903918705.1). Classification (GTDB taxonomy): domain Bacteria; phylum Pseudomonadota; class Gammaproteobacteria; order Burkholderiales; family Thiobacillaceae; genus PFJX01. The sequence goes on along the minus strand of CAIXFP010000152.1, from coordinate 4,999 downwards.
GCCCGAAGCCGTCGGCGTGCAGCAGGGGGGCTGCACCACGGCGATGTTGGCGAAGGGGTCGGCGGGAATCTTCGCTTTCGCCGGTGCGTAAGCGGCGGCATAGGCTTCATCGAATCGCGCGTCCAGTTGTTGCGCCGCTTCATCGCGGATGTGGCGGGCGATCTCGATCACACTGTCGATCTGCTCCTGCGCCACGCCGTATTCCTTGAGCTTGTCCACCTGGCACAGCCCCTGTTTCGGATGGTTGGACGCGATGTTCGCGGCGAGCGACACCAGGGCGACGATGGAACCATGCATTTCAGCCATTTTGATTACCTCACAGGACGGCGTTGAACACGAAGCCCACCAGCATGATGCCGGCGGCCACCACCCCGGCGAACACGGCGATCAGGGTGGGTTTTAAAACGCGGCGCAAAATGATCATTTCCGGCGCCGACAGGGCGATGACGCTCATCATGAACGCCAGTGTGGTGCCCAGGGCCGCGCCCTTGCCGAGCAGGGCCTGGATCACTGGCAGGATGCCGGCGGCATTGCTGTACATGGGCACCCCCAGCAGCACGGCGGCGGGCACCGCCCACCATTGTTCGCGGCCCATGATGCCGGCCAGCAAATCCGCCGGCACGTAGCCGTGGATGCCCGCACCCACGGCGATGCCGGCGATCAGCCAGGGCCAGACCCGGCCGACGATTTCCTTGACGTGGGCCACGCCGTGGCCGAGACGGTCGCGCCAGTTGATTTCGTTTTCGCCCAGATCCGGCGCGGCGCCCATCTGGATGTTGCGTACCCAGTCTTCCAGATGGTGTTCCAGTCCCAGCCGCCCGATCACCAGGCCGGCGACGATGGCCACGGAAAGCCCCAACCCCAGGTACAGCGCCGCCACCTTCCCGCCGAACAGGCCGAACAGCAGGGCCAGGGCCACTTCGTTGACCATGGGTGCTGCAATCAGGAAGGAGAAGGTGACGCCCAAGGGCACGCCGGCGGAGAGGAAACCGATGAACAGCGGCACGGCGGAGCAGGAACAGAACGGCGTGACGATGCCCAGACTCGCCGCCATCACGTTGCCCATTCCCAGGGGCTTGCCGGCCAGCCAGGCGCGGGTGCGCTCGGGCGAAATCCAGCTATGCACCACGCCCATGAGGAACACCACGGAAACCAGCAGCAGCAATACCTTGGGGGTGTCGTAGAGGAAGAAATGGACGGCCTCGCCCAGTCTCGTGCCTGGAATGAAACCGAGCAGGTCGAAGCTGAGCCAGGTGGCGAAGGTGTCGAGCATGATTACGCCTCGTCCGGATGCGCCAGCATGACCTCGGCCGCCCGCCGCGGCAGGGATGGGGTCAGCCAGCGGAACAGCGCCGTGGCGGCGAAGGCGCCCAGCAGTTGCGCGACGATGAAGCCGGGCGCGTCTTGCGGGCGGATGCCGGCGAAGGTGTCGGAGGCGGCGCGGGCCAGGGTTACCGCCGGGTTGGCGAAGGAGGTGGAACTGGTGAACCAATAGGCGGCGGTGATGTAGGCCCCCACCGCGAAAGGCACCGCGCCGGGGCGGTTTTTCACCGTGCCCCAGATCACCGAGAGCAGGCCAAAGGTGGCGATGAACTCGCTCCACAGTTGCGCGCCGCCGGCGCGCACGTGTTGCGAGGCGAAGAACAGGGGTTCTCCGAACATCCCGTGGGCCGCCGCCACGCCGGCATAGGCGCCGATCACCTGGGCGAGCAGGTAGCCGGGCACTTCCCTCCAGGCCAGGCCGCCGGCCCAGGCGTCGGCCAGGGTCACCGCCGGGTTGAAGTGGGCGCCGGAAATCGGCCCGAAGGCGAGGATCAGGGCCACCAGGCCGGCGCCGGTGGCCAGGGTGTTGGCGAGCAGGGCCAGGGCCACGTTGCCGCCCGCCAAGCGCTCGGCCATGATCCCGGACCCCACCACCACGGCCAGCAGGAAGGCGGTGCCGAGGCCTTCGGCTACCAGGCGGCGGATGGGGCTCATGGTTACAGGCCCAGATGCTCGCGCACCGCCGCCACCAGGCGGGCGCGGATGTCGTCGCGCACCGCGATGAAGCTTTCCAGCGGCTCGCCGTGGGGGTCGTGGAAGGGCAGGTGGATGGACTTCACCGGGCGCGGGAAGATGGGGCAGGTTTCCTTCGCGTTGTCGCAGACGGTGACCACCAGATCGATGGGCTCGTTCAGGAATACGTCCACATCCTTGGGGTAGAGCCCTTCGGCGGGCAGACCGGCTTGTTTCAGCGCGGCGATGGCGCCGTCGGCCACCTTGGGTTGCGGCCTGGTGCCGGCGGACAGGGCGCGCACCAGGCCGGCCAGATCGTGGTTGAGGAGGACTTCGGCCATCTGGGAACGACAGGAATTGCCGGTGCAGAGCACGAGGACGGTGGCGGTCATGGGGTTTCCTTCGGGTTCAGTTGGAACAGGGTTCACAGGCCTGAGTCTCGGCGACGGCCGGCATGCCGTCCTTCATGTGCAGCAGGACACGAAACGCCCAGGCCGGCAGGTCCGGGTGGATGCGGTAGTACATCCAAACCCCCTGGCGCCGCGCCAGCACCAGGCCGGCCTCGCGCAGCACCGCCAGGTGGCGGGATACCTTGGGCTGGGATGTTTCCAGGGCGCCATGCATCTCGCACACGCAACGCTCGTCCTTATCCAGCAGCATGGCCAGGACGCGGCGCCGAATGGGGTCCGCCAGAGCTACGAAAAATATTTGTTGGTCCATATGAAGTAGATGTTTATGCAGGCTGTTATGGCCGTCGTTGTGGCGAATATACATCCGTCATATCGGATATGTATAGGAGAATTCGCGGCGCCGTCTCCCCCTTGTAAAGCGCGTGGGTCAGGTTGCGTGATATGCCACCCGCCGGGCGTATCGCCGTGGGCAAAGCGCGGCGTGCCCAACGGCTTGGCTTTGAACCTTGATTCCTCAGTTGACCGCTCATTTGGCTTCGTGAGGCCGCAGGGTGCTGAGGTTCGCGCCTTCGATCACGCTCACCTGCTGGGTGAGCCCGCTACGCGCCCGATTGCGGGCCTGCCGCGCCGTCTGGCTGCGTTGCTCCTCCTTGCGGGCCCCGGCCCGCGGCGTCGTCCCGCCTTGCCAGCCGATCCGACAGACCCACACTCGGACGCGTTCAACTGAGGAATCAAGGTTGAAAATGGGAAGGCTCAGCGCGCCCGCAGGCGCATCTTGCCGTCGCGCATGCTGAGGTCGCAGCGGGACAGAAAACTCATGCCGAGGAGAACTTCGTCGCTGCCCGGGTTGGCGATCAGGGTGCCGGCTACGTCGTGGGCCTCCAGGCCGCCCAGGTTCACGCGGTCCAAACGGGTGGCGTAAGCCAGGGTGATGCCGTTGGCGGTTTGCGCCTGGAACGGGGCGCCGGCTTTCAGGCCCAGGGATTGCGCCAGTTCCAGGGGCACCGCCACGTCGGTGGCGCCGGTATCCACCAGGAATTCCACCGGCTGGCCGTCGATGCGGCCGGGGGCGCGGTAATGGCCGTCACGGCCGCGTTTCAGCACCACTTCCCGGCGCGGGCCAGACACCGTGGCCAGGTCCGCGTTGGGGTGGTCGCGGCTTTCCAGGGCGCCGCCCAGCACCCACCAGATCAATCCGGCCAGCAACAGCCAGCCGGCGATGATCATGAGGAGGCCGCTGCGGCGCATGGGAAGGGCCGGCGAAACGCCGGCGCTACAGGTTCAATGTTTGCCGGTGCTGCCGAAACCGCCCTCGCCGCGATGGCTGGCGTCGAAGTCGTCCACCAGGTTGAAGCTGGCCTGCACCACCGGGACGATGACCATCTGGGCGATGCGCTCGAACGGCTGGATGGTGAACGGCTCCTGGCCCCGGTTCCACAGGGACACCATGAGCTGGCCCTGGTAGTCGGAGTCGATCAGGCCCACCAGGTTGCCCAGCACCACGCCGTGCTTATGGCCCAGGCCGGAACGCGGCAGGATCATGGCGGCGTAGCCGGGGTCGGCCAGGTGCATGGCCAGGCCGGTGGGAATCAGCTTGGTCTCGCCGGGATTGAGGCTGACTGGCCCTTCCAGGCAGGCGCGCAGATCCAGGCCGGCGCTGCCGGGCGTGGCGTAGTGGGGCAATTGCTCGCGGACTCGGGGGTCCAGGATTTTCAGGTCGACTTGCATATCTACTCTTGGTTGCGTAGTTGGAGTAAGACCGGCGACTATTGAGTCACGAACAACGACCTTCCCTCTATATCGAAACCCACCGGTCTTTTCTCGTTCGCACTCTTTTTCTATCGCTGCCGCCCTCGTTGGGAAAAGCTCATATTCGATGTAACACTCGCGCCGCAGAAACTCTTGGCGGTCAAGCTCAGTAGTCAGGTTGTAGCGAGGATCGATTCCACGGTCGTAGTAGAGGTGCTTCGCAAGTATCGATTCCTTTGATTTCACATCCTGTGGGTTGCCTCGTTGCCCCCCCTCTCTTAGCTGCAACCTGCTCTGTCTCGATGCTTGATGCTGCATTAGTCGCTTACGAATATTGCCACTCACACCCACTTTGAGCGGAGTCCCAGCGTAGGTATGGATTTCATAGATTCCTGGGGACTCAGGAAGCTGTTCTATTTCATCAAATGAAATTCTTGTCATGCGTCTCCCCACTCAGGCATACCGGGTGTTGTACAGCTCGGCGATGTGCGTCACCAGCTTGCGTGCCTGGCTGCGCTTGTCGGCCTTTTCCAGGACGTGGCGGCCGGCCTCGTCGAGCAGGATCAGTTGCACGTCGTCGGCGCCCACCGCTTCCTTCACGTCGTTGGCGACGATGAGGGGCAGATGCTTGCGGCGGCGCTTCAGTTCCGCGTACTCCTCCAGGTTCTCGCTCTCGGCGGCGAAGCCGACGCAGAACGGCGGCTTCGGCCGGGAACTGATGCTGGCCAGGATGTCCGGGTTGGGGGCGAGTTCCAGGGTGAGGATGTGGGCGTCCTTCTTGATCTTCTGCTCGGAAGGATTCAATACGTAATAGTCGGCCACCGCCGCCACACTGATGAAGATGT
>CAIXFP010000151.1 GCA_903918705.1 uncultured Pseudomonadota bacterium | reverse complement strand
GCAACAACCAGCCGCTGATGCAATACGCCTTCGCCGAACTCAAGATCGGTGTCGCGACGAAATTCAACGACTCCGCTAGCCTGCCGGCCATGCCCGAGGCGGCTTATCCCGTGGGGGTAGAGCACATTGTCGCCAAGAGCGTGCCGCCCGGCTATACCCGCATCGCCGCCCTCCGGCGACATCTGCCCAACACGGTGGGCGAGGTGGAACACTGGGTATTCAGCGACGGCCTCACCAACATCTCCCTCTTCCTCGCGCCTTCCAACAAGCCGGTGGAAACCCTCAAGGGGGAGAGCAAGCACGGCATGGTCAACCTGATCCGGCGCCAGGTGGGCGATTACCAGGCCACCGTTCTGGGCGACGCCCCCTGGCCGGCGGTGGAAACCATCGCCGCCGGGCTGGAACCGAAGAAATGAGGGCGGCCGGCAACCTCCCCCTTTTACCAAGGGGGATCGCGGGGTATGGGGCGACCGGTGCCTGGTCGCCGCGAGTGACAATCCTCCCCCCGACCCCCTTGGGAAAACGGGGGAGCGAAGCATGATCGAATCCCCCGCCCGCATCACCCGCGTCGAAGGCGCCAGCGCCTGGGTGGTGAGCGTCGCGCCTGCCTCCTGCGGCGCCTGCGGCGGCAAGGGCTGCGGCAACTCTTTGTTCGCCCGGGTATTGCACGCCGAAGAGCCGGAATTCCGGGTGGACAACCCCATCGGCGCCCAGCCCGGCGAAGCCGTGGTGGTTGGCCTGCCGGATGGCGCCCTGTTCGCCGCCGCCCTGGCCGGCTACATCCTGCCGCTCGTGCTGTTGCTGGCCTGCGCCGCCCTGGGGCAGCACTGGGCCGGGGAACTCGGCGCGGTGGCAGGCGGTCTGTGTGGCCTCGGACTGGCCGCGCTGTATCTCAAGCGGCGCGATTCCCCGGCCGCGATCGAGCCGGTGGTATTGCGGCGCGGCGAAACTTCCTGCGCCAGCCGCTGAACCCTGGCGCCGGCATCCCGCCGGCACCTTTCCCGCCGGATGCAACCGGCACAACTTGCGAGGTTTGACATGAAGAGATGGTTTGTCCTGCTGGGTCTGGCTTTGACCTTCCTGTCCGGCGGCGTGTCCGCACAGCTTCCGGATTTCACCGACATGGTGGAAAAACAATCCCCCACCGTGGTCAACATCACCACCATCCAGGAAGCGCGCCATATCAGGCACCCTGACCTGCGGGGGCCGTCGGAAATGCCCCAGTCTCCCGAGGACATGTTCAACTTCTTCCGCAAATTCATGCCTCCCGAGGGGGAAATCATGATGCCGCCCAGCCACGGCCAGGGCTCCGGTTTCCTGATATCGGCCGACGGCTACATCCTCACCAACGCCCACGTGGTGGACAAGGTGGACGAAGTGACGGTGAAACTGCTGGACAAGCGGGAATTCCGCGCCAAGGTCATCGGCTCCGACAGCCGCACCGACGTGGCTCTGATCAAGATCAACGCCGACAACCTGCCCGCCGCCACCCTGGGCGATTCGAGCAAATTGCGGGTGGGCGAATGGGTGCTGGCCATCGGCGCGCCGTTCGGCTTCGAAAACTCGGTCACCGCCGGCATCGTCTCGGCCATGGGACGTTCCCTGCCCCAGGAGAACTACGTCCCCTTCATCCAGACCGACGCCGCCGTCAACCCCGGCAACTCCGGCGGTCCCCTGTTCAACATGAAGGGAGAAGTGGTGGGCATGAACTCCCAGATCTTCTCCCGCTCCGGCGGCTACATGGGCCTCTCCTTCGCCATCCCCATCAACGTCGCCATGGACGTGGCCGACCAGTTGAAGACCCGTGGCAGCGTGAGCCGTGGCCGCCTCGGCGTGGTGATCCAGGAAGTCACCGCCGACCTGGCCGACTCCTTTGGCCTGAAGCAGGCGGAAGGCGCCCTGGTGGCCGAAGTGGAAGCCGGCAGCCCGGCGGACAAGGCCGGCCTCAAGGTGTCCGACATCATTCTCAAATACAACGGCAAGCCGGTGGCCTCTTCCATCGACCTGCCGCGCATGGTGGGCGCCACCAAGCCGGGCAGCCGCGCCACCTTGAGCCTTTGGCGCAAGGGCGCGATGCAGGAAGTGGAAGTCAGCGTCGGCGAAATCAAGGATGACCAGGTGGCTGCCGCCATGCCCGAGAAAAGGAAAAGCAATCGCGCCGGCCTCACCGTCACCGCCCTCACCCCGGAACAACTGAAATCACTGAAGATCAGCGGCGGGGTGCGGGTGGAAAACGCCGAGGGCGCGGCGGCCCGGGCCGGCATCCAGGAAGGCGACATCATCCTGGCGGTGAACAACCAGGACGTGAACAGCGTCGAGGACTTCAATCGCCTGCTCTCCGACCCCTCGCGCAAACGGGCCGCCCTGCTGGTGAAGCGGGAAGACAACTCCCACTACGTCACCCTGCGTCTGGACAAATAGCGGTCCAGGCCGGAAGCACGCTTGCCCTGCACCAGCCGGTTGGACTGGCGCCAGAACATCACTTCGCCCAGTCGCGGAAGTACCAGCCGTTGCCGACGATACCGTGGCTGGAGGGCGGCTGCCCGGTGAGGAAGGTGGCCTGCACCGAGCAGGTCACCGCCGGGGTGACGGTGCGGATCGGTAGCCGGCGCCCGGCAGCGCGTTCAGGCGCGGCGTGTGGGGGCCACCCAGCAAGGACCGGGTGCGGCCCACCACGTCGAGGGCCACGGTCCTATCCATGCAGCCGCCCCTCCAGCCACCGGATTTCCAGGATGGTGGATTCGGTCACGCTTGCCCGGCGCAGGTCCGCCGGCAGCCGAAGCAGGATGGCTTCCAGGAACGGCCGCGTGGTACCGCAGTCGCCGGCCGATTCCAGGAAGATGGGCACGTGGAAACGGCAGCGCCATTCGTCGCCGGTTCGATCCTGGCGCGCCGTCCGTGCCTGGGGCAGGTCGGCGTAGCGCAGCAACTCTGAGTGCTGACGAACGATTGTTCATCATCCCCTATCGTTCTGATGCAATATAAGTGGCAAATTATCCTTGCAATGGAAATCAGGACAGATTGAATGCACGTTCAAGAATGTAATGCGCTTTCCCGTGCCAGTATCCTGCTGGTGGGCGAGACCGCGGAAGTGCAGGGGCTTGCGCATGGATTTCCCACGGAAGAATTTGGAGTCAGGTTCGCGCACAGCGGCGAAATGGCGCTGCGCATCGCCGGCTCCGACGAGCCGCCCGACATCATCCTGCTCCACGTCAGGCTGCCCGACCAGGATGGCTATGAAGTCTGCCGCCGGCTCGCCGGCGGCCAGGACACGCGAAGCATCCCGGTCATCTTCATCGTCGACCCGGACGAGAACGGCGACGAGGCCACCGGGCTGGCCAGCGGGGCGGTCGATTACCTGCGGCAACCGCTTAGCCCGGTAATTCTTTTCGCGCGCATCAGATCCCAGCTCAAGTTCAAGGCGCTGTCCGACCGAATGGCGTTCCAGGCAAGAGCGCGCATGCAGGAGCTCACCAATGCCCAGGCCAAGCTGGAAAACCTTATCCAGACCGCGCTGGAGATGGGCCGTGAGCGCAATCGCATGGAGCTCCTGCGCGCCATCCTGTTCGGCGGCAAGACCCTGCTCAACTGCGATGCCGGCACGATGTACCTGGTGACTGACCACAAGACCCTGCGCTTCGCGCTGCGCAGCATGGGGGACACGTTGCCGACTCTCGAATTGCCCCTTTATGACGGAGATGGCCTGCCTGTCGAACGCTACGTGTCCACCTGGTGTGCCCTGCACAACCAGCCGGTGGTCATCGACAACATCTACGAGGAGACCGTTTTCGACGTTTCCGGCACCCGCAACTTCGACACTGAAACCGGATACCGCAGTGTTTCCATGCTGGCCGTCCCGCTGGCTCCGCGCGATGGCGTGGTCATCGGGGTATTGCAGTTCATCAACGCGCTCGACCCCGACACGGGCGAGGTCACCACTTTCAAGCCGGCCATGCTGCGATTCATCACCGCTCTGGCAGCACAGGCGGCGGTTACGCTGGAGAATTTTCAGTTGGTGGAGGCGCAGAAGGAACTGATGGAATCCCTGGTGAAACTGATTGCCGATGCCATCGACGCAAAAAGCCCCTATACCGGCGGCCACTGTAAGCGAGTGCCGGAACTGGGCATCATGCTTGCCGAAGCGGCAAGCATGACCACTGAGGGGCCCTTGGCGGGATTCAGTTTCACGAGCGACGACGAATGGCGTGAATTTCGCATTGGCGCCTGGTTGCACGACTGTGGGAAGGTGACTACGCCTGAATATGTGGTGGACAAGGCGAGCAAGCTGGAGTCCATCTATAACCGCATCCACGAGGTGCGCACGCGCTTCGAGGTGCTCCTGCGCGATGCCCGTATTGCTCAGCTCGAAGCCGTGGCCGCCGGGGCCGATGCGGATCAGGAGAAGGCGAAGTTCCGGTCTCGCAGGGCACAGTTGATCGACGACTTCGCCTTTGTCGCCGAGTGCAATCAGGGTGGCGAATTCATGGCCCCAGAAAGGATCGAGCGTCTGAAACGCATAGCCGAGGAGACCTGGCAGCGCAATTTCGACAACAGACTTGGTTTGGCTCATGAAGAACTCAAGCGTTATTCAAACCAGCCGGAGTCCTTGCCCGTGACCGAGAACCTGCTTGCCGACAAGCCGCACCATATCCTGCCACGGGCAGACACCCAGGCTGTCGACGCGAAATTCGGCTTCAAGGTGAAAACGCCCGAGCACCTCTTCAATTACGGCGAGGTTTACAACCTCAGCATCGTCCGCGGCACGCTTAGCGAAGAAGAACGTTTCAAGATCAACGAACACGTCATGCAGAGCCTGATCATGCTTGAGCAGTTGCCACTTCCCAAGAATCTGCTGCGGGTTCCTGAATATGCCGGGACGCACCATGAGACCCTGATCGGTACCGGATACCCGCGGCAGCTCACCGCAGCCCAGCTCTCGGTGCCTACGCGCATCATGGCCATAGCCGACATCTTCGAGGCGCTGACCGCCTCGGATCGCCCCTACAAAAAGGCCAAGACGCTCTCCGAATCCATCCGAATCATGTCCGGCTTCAAGCGGGACAAGCACATCGACGCGGATCTGTTCGACCTGTTCCTGACGTCCGGGGTCTACCTACGTTATGCCGAGAAATATCTTCATGGCGAGCAGATCGACGAAGTCGACATCTCCCAGTATCTGAGTCCCCCGGCATGAACCGCGCAGGCTGGTGTCAGCGCACGCTACAGACGCCCTGGTCGCTGTCCAGGAGTCGTTCCAGCTTTTCCGCCAAGCCGCCTGCCAGGCCGGGGTCGCCGCCGGGCAATGCAACCCAGTGGGTATCGGCATCCTGCACGTAGCCCGCCGTGACGGCCGGTATGCGGTCCGCCGCGGCATTGTTGGCGAACCAGATCGCCCCTTCGTAGACGACAAAATACAACCCTGATGCCGTGCCCCCCGCTCCCCGCAGGTTCTGCGGCAGTTTGAGCTGGTCGCAGCCATCCGCCTCCTCGTCGCAGAGCATCAGGGCGTAGTCGGTGCCGCGGATGCCGATGGTACCGGCCTTGGTTTTGGCCAGATAGGCATCCTGATTGCCACGCTTGCCGATGGCGCCAGAGAGAACCCGCATGCCTCCCTTGACCAGATTGAGTACCGCGCTGTCTTGTTCCGGTGTGGTCTGCACATAGTGGTAGGACTCGATGACCAGGCGGCTGGAAGGGCGCAACGTGGTTTGTCCGCCGTCGGAAAAAGCCAGTCGCACGACGCTACCCTTTTCGGTCATCACGATTTCACCGGGTGCGAGCACGGAATCCCTGGCGAGGATGCGCACCTTGCCGTCGGGAGCCTGCGCGGAGACGGTGCCGACCAGGTTGACGACGGTCGCCGCCACGCCCGCGGCGCAGGCTATTTGGGCCAGACCCCAGAATAGGCAGAAGAGAAGGAGCTTAGCGGCAGACCAACCCGGTTTCATATGCTTGATCATCCGTAACTGAGTCGACGAGCAGTTGCCTGATCAGGCTGTCTAACCTGGCCATGTCAGCAGAATTCAATGTACGCACCGCCTCGGCATTGGCCTGCCGCAGCAGTTCGTCCAGCACCATCAGCCCGGGCCGGATTGACCCGCCCCCTTGGCCGCGCAGCATGCGCTCGGTCGCCGTCGGCGCCAGGTAGCCGGCATACGCGTCGTACAGGTCGGGGGTGTCGATGTCCACCCTCGCAAGATTTGGGCTGGTGTCGGCGAACACCATGATGGCGTAATCCCCGGCGGACAAGCCCGACCAGTTGATAGCCCGGCTGTTCAGGTTGAATTGCAGCGCCATGTTGTTCGGCAATGCCAGAGTATTGAAGCTACCCGTGCTGCCGTCGGTGAATGTCATGAAAGTCAGGCTGTCGCCCGGAGAGGGAGCATAGCCATTGCCTTTGACGATGGACAAGGTTCCCCCGAGGTGTGCGGCGCCCTGGATGTTGATTACGTCATACGAGCCGGGGCTATGGCCCCAAAGTTCGATGCTGGTGACACTGTCGGGCGCCAGGCTGAGGTCGCCGATGAGATTCAGCGTGCCGGGCGAGTAGCCAGGTGCCAAATTTGCAGCGGTGACGGCGAGATCACCGGTAATAGTGCCGGAACCGCCCAGCAGACCGCCGTTGAGATGTAGGCCGCCGCTGCCGACCGTCAGGTTTCCCGGCGCGCCGTCGTTTGTGCCCAGGGTCAGCGTCCCCGCGGTCTGGGTGTAGCCACCGCCCAGGGTCGATGTTCCCGAGGGTACGGTGACGGCTCCCGCATTGGTCACCGCGCCCGTCGTGATGGTGCTGTCCGTCAGGCTTAGGCTGCCGCCGCCGGCGATGGCGACCGTGCCGCTGCCAGGGAGCGAAGCATGGACGAAAGCAGCCGCGCCAGCGATGTGGATCGGCGCGTTGCTGATCAGGGTCGCGGCGGTGATGCTCAGCGACGAGCCCGCGGCGAGGGTGATGTCGGCGGCGCTGGTGACGTTGGAACCGTTGCTCAGGGCCAGGCTGCCGTTGTTGATGGCCAGCGTCCCGAGGGTCAGCGTGGCAGCGTCCCAGTCGTAGTTGCCGTTATTGATAGTCAGCACGCCGCTGATGTTGCCGGAGCCGAGCAGGCTGCCGCCATTGAGGGTCATATCCCCGGCGAAGTTGTTGCCGTTGAGATGGGTGGAACTCCCCGCTCCGGACTGGCTAAAGCCGGACGAGAATGTTGCCGTTCCCGCATTGATGTTCAGCGTGCCTTCATTGGTCGACGCGCCCGCCACAAGCACCGCGTCCGCCAGATTCAGCAAGCCGCTGTTGTCGATCCCGCCGGCCAGGTGGGCGTGGCCGAGGCTGGCTGTGCCACGGTTCACCAGATCGCCGGGCAGGGTCGTGCCGTTGCCGGTGAACTGGCCCGCGTTGACCAGTTTGCCGGCACCGGTCACGGTGAGGCCGCTCCAGTCGATGTGGGCGTCGGCGCCGATGCTGACGCCAGTGGTGGTGGCGGCAAGAATCAGGTTGCTGCCGGCAAAGGTGAAATTGCCCGGGCCGCTGAAGGTCGTGCCGTCGGCCAGGGTCTGGCTGCCGCCGGCGAGGGCCAGGGTCGCGCCATTGGCAGTGGAGAAGGCGCCGCTTTGGCTGCCGCCGGCGGAGAATCGCAGCGTGCCCGCCTGGGCCGCCACCGTGCCCTGGTCGTCAAAAACCTGCTGGATGTCGACGGTTCCGGCTGTTGCCTTGTTGAGTGTCTTGCCGCTCGGAACAGTCAGCGAGCCGCTGCCGATCACCATGCCCGCGTTCCAGGTGTAGTTGCCCAGGGCCAAGGCATCCGGATTGTTCAGCGTGCCGCCGTCCAGCGTGAAATGAGTGCCGAGGGTTGTCATGCCGGCGGGCAGGTTGAGCGTGCCGCCGGTCTGCAGATCCACCGCGCCGTTGAAGGAGGTGGCGGCATTTAGATCCAGGGTGGCGTTGCCGATGACGACATCGTTCAATGCGGCCGTGGCGTCCAGCGTGAGTTGGGCGCCGCCGCTCAAGGTCAGGCGCTGCGGACCGAGCGCGGAGGCGTAGCCCGTCAACGGGGCATGGATGGTGACCGTGCCGTTGTCGACCAGGATCGCTTCGCTGGCAAACTGCAAGCCGGCCGCCGTGATGACGGGGCTGCCGCTGAAGCGGGTCGCATGGCTGTAACTGCCGGTCCATGGGGTGGACAGCGTGATGGAGGTGTTGGGAAGGTCGAGGTTCGTATCGATCAGCAGGTCGCCGTTGTCCGCGAACAGGCCCAG
>CAIXFP010000150.1 GCA_903918705.1 uncultured Pseudomonadota bacterium | reverse complement strand
CAAACCCCGCCGGCGCGGGCGCCGGCGCTACACCAGCAGGCGCACCCTGAATGTTCAATCCCACCCGTGACCAGGCCCGGCTGTTCTTCTGCGAAGCCTGGGCCAAGTTCCGCCGCCACGAGCCCCTCACCGACATGGAAGGCCTGGTGGTGGAGCACATCGGCCGCCACCCCGAGTACCACGCCATCGTGGAAGCGCCGGAGCGCTACCAGGACCACGACTGGCGCCCTGAACAAGGGGCGACCAACCCCTTCCTGCACCTGTCCATGCACCTGGCTATTAGCGAACAACTTTCCATCGACCAACCGGCCGGGGTGAAAGCGCGTTACAAGAAGCTGCGCGCGGCCCTGGGCGACGAGCACGCCGCCCAGCACCAGGTGATGGACTGCCTGGCCGAGATGATCTGGACCGCGCAACGCTACAACCAGCCGCCGGACGGCTCCGCCTACCTGGCGTGTCTGGAGAGGAAATGCCCTGGTTGAAACGTCCCCTCTTGCCATAGGGGGCCGGTGATTTGCATGGCTGATCAAGCCTGGCTGGATTGAAGGCATCCCCTGCCCCAATACCGTCAAGTCAAGGCTTGACGGTTCACAGTTCGGTGATCACCGACTCCGCCTCCAGGCGCGACTTGGGCAGGCAGGCGTTGAAGTCCTTCGCGCCGCGATAGCCCAGCGCCGCCAGCACCACGCTGGTCAGCCCGCGTTCGCGCAGGCCGAGTTCCTCGTTCAACACCTTGGGGTCGAACCCCTCGATGGGCGTGGCGTCGATGCCCAGGGCCGCCGCCCCCAGCAGCAGGGTGCCCAGAGCCAGGTAGATCTGCTTCTCCATCCACGCCTGGGTGTCCTTGAGGTCGTAGCGATGCATGTTCACGTAAATCATGCGCCCCCGGCTCTGGGCCGCCCGGGCCTGCACCGTGAAAAACCTGCCGTCCTGTTCCTCCTGGCTGATCACCGCCGCCAGATGGGCGTCGTCGTTTAGAGACGTGCGGGCGTCGAGACCCACCACATGGGACGCAGTGAGTATCGGCGCGGCAGGCCCGCAATCGGACGCGTAGCGGGCTCACCCGGCCGGTGAGCGTGATCGAAGGCGCGAACCTCAGCACCCATGCGGCCTCACGGAGCCAAACGAGCGGTCAACTGAGGAATCAAGGATCATGGCAGCGGTGGACGCGGTGGTTGATGGGTTCGCTGCGCTCAACCCATCTACGGCTTACGTTTCAACTGCCGGATTTGGGTTCAATGGGTTAGCGTCTGAACCACTCGTTTCGCCCCGTTACCCCGAGAGGTTTATCGCCGGCTTGCCCCATGTAATACTTTGACCCTCATGACAGCCGGTATTTCCAGGTATCGACCTGCCGCGTACCCGACCCGTGGGGCCGTCGCCGTACACGCCATCCTTCCCCACTAGGACCCTATCGATGCTCGCCGGAATGATCGGCACCTATGGCTATCTCGCGGTATTCGCCGGCACCCTGCTGGAAGGCGAGACCATTCTGGTTGCCGCTGGCTTCGCGGCCCACCGCGGTTTGCTGGAATGGCCCATCGTGGTACTCGTCGCCATCATTGGTGGCACCCTGGGCGACCAATTGGCATTCCTTCTCGGCCGCTGGAAGGGCCGGACCCTGATTGAGCGCATCCCGGCCCTGGCGCAGCACAAGCCACGCATCGACGCACTGCTCTTGCGCTACGACGTCTTCATCATCCTGATCATTCGCTTCCTCTACGGCTTGCGCATCGCCGGGCCGGTGATACTGGGGGCGAGTCCGGTGCCCCTGCTCCGTTTCGCGCTGTTCAATGTCATTGGTGCCATCATCTGGGCCATTCTGGTGGCGGGTGCCGGCTACAGCTTCGGTTATGCCATTACCGCCCTGTTCACCCACGTCGAGCGCATCCAGGAAACCGCCTTGCTCGCCATCCTGGGTTTGGGAGCGGCCATCTGGCTCTGGCACCGCTATCGCAATCGACCGCGACGGTATTGATGGACCCAATCACTCCCGATGTGTCGCGGCAACGGAATTTTGCGGTGGATACATGAAGGGATAATTGCGTGGATCGGCCAGTTCTCGCTGCCACTCCTCGACCGTCATGGGATCCTGGGCCTTGGCCATTAGGGCCTGGAGTCGGGGATCGGCGGGCAAGGCGAGCCACTTGGCCCAGGTGACGGGACTGACTGCCGTTCCGGCCAGGCGCCAGGCCATGGGGTCCAGGGGCAGCAAACTCCAGCGCAGCATGCGGCGGGGATCAAACAGAGTCGAACTCGCCGCGCCATAGAAGGCAGGTTGAACCAGCGCGGCGGCCCACCTTTGCGGTATGGCTGGATCGGCCCATTCCAGGAAGTTGCGTGGGGTACCCGCATCCAACAAGGTATCGGCGCTACGCAGGGTGTATTCCGGTTCCAGTCCGCGCCGGGCAAATTCCAGCCAGATCGCGGGATCGCTGAAAACGTCCAGCCATTTGAGGAAATTTTCCGGCGCCTTGAAGGCCCAGGTGGTGGTGGTGAAGTTGGTGCAGCGATCCGCCCAGCGCTCCGTCGCGGATCGTTCCGGCACAACTGGAACGACTCCGGCCTGCGCGGTCAGTGAAATCAGGAAAACCAGCCACAGCGGACGCAACATGCAGCGCCTTTCGGATGGGGACGACCCATGAATGATAGGCAACCAACAGCGCCGTGCCGTTTGCTTTACGGTTATTTACAGGGAAGGACTGTGGACAGCCGTCCCGGTTTCGCATTGGTAGAATCGGACCGTCAGCCGCTCGCGCAGGTTCACGAGTGGTTGGACAGGGGAATCCCCCGAAGGCAGCGAACTGCCACCGCCGTTTATCGAGCCCATCCATGCCCTTCCTCCTGGAAATCCTCCGTCGCGCCGCTGCCGACCTCCTGCAACCGCGGGTGTTGGCCATCATGTTTCTGCCCATGCTCCTGGCCCTGATGCTATGGGGCGGGCTGCTCTGGGGATTTGGCGCGGCCTGGGTGGCGAGCCTGAACGGCGCGATCCAGCACTCCCCGCAACCTGGATGGCTGGGGCCGGCGCTGGCCGGCTGGCTGCTCGGCATGGGCGTCTATCTGACATTGATACTTTTGCTTGTGCCGGCGGTCTACCTGACCGCGCTGCTCATCACCGCTTTGATCTTCATGCCGCTACTGGTGTCCGTGGCGGCGCGCCGGCATTACCCCGGGCTGGCGCGGCACTATGGCGGCAGCTTGCTGGGCAGCCTGGGCAACAGTCTGTTCGCCCTGGCGGCATATGGCCTGGCCTGGCTGTTCACCCTGCCGCTGTGGCTGCTGAGCCCTCTCGCCGCCGGCATGGCGATTCTGCTCAATGCCTGGTTGAACCAGCGCCTGTTCCTCTATGACGCCCTGGCGGAACACGCCTCCCGCGAGGAACTGGCCACCGTGCGGGCGGAAAGCGGCTGGGCGCTCTACGGCCTGTCGACCCTGCTTGTGTTGCTGAACCTGCTGCCGCTGGTCAACCTGTTCGCCCCGGTTTTTATGGGATTGGCGTTCACCCACTACGGCCTGGAGCAACTCACGCGGCTGAGGAAGGAGTACGCGGCATGATCCACGGCATCGGCACCGACATCGTCGGCATCGTCCGCATGGGCGAAATCCATGCCCGGCACGGCGCCCGGCTGGCACAACGCCTGCTGGCCCCGGACGAGTGGGGAGAATACGCCCAGGCCCGCGACAAGAATGCGTTTCTCACCAAGCGTTTCGCCGCCAAGGAGGCCTT
>CAIXFP010000149.1 GCA_903918705.1 uncultured Pseudomonadota bacterium | reverse complement strand
GGCGTGCCTGACGACCGCGGCCTGGCGAACGGCTGCACGTTGGGAAGCATGCTGGCCCTGCTGGCGGGAATGCAGGCACTCCGGCCCGGCGATGACGGGCGGAGCACCGGGACCGCTGGCCGGCCGGCGCGCCGCTGGTTTGCACTCGCCGGCGTGGTCGGTGGTTTGGGGATGTGGATCAGGGTATCCACTTTGGTGCCGATCCTGGCGGGTGTTCTCCCGGGGGCGCTGGTGGCAGCCTGGATTGTCCGCCGGAACAAAGCGGGAAATCCAGCCGGGGCCTCGATGGTACCACCCTGGCGCCTCTGGGCCTGCAGTGGTGGGGTCGCGGTTCTGGCGGGTTACCTGATCGAATTCTTCCCCGCGCATCTTGGGTTGTGGCAGCTGAACGTCGTTCACCCTCTCTACGGGCTCGCCTGGATCGGCGCGGGCGAACTGTTGGCGCGGGCGGTGACTTGGATCCAGCGGGATGAGAAACCCTCCTGGCGAACGAGCGACCTGATTGTGATGGCGCTGTCCGCCGCGGCCATAGCGGCAGTGCCGGTGGTCATGAATCTGACCGGAAGCCGGGGATTTCTGGCGGTGGATTTATCCTCGTTCCGGCTTACCGCCCAGCCGAACGGCGTGGTGGCCTCCAGCCTTTGGGCTTGGTGCGTCCGTGACGGCATGACCGCAGGGCTTTGGGCCACGATCCTGCCGCTGATTGTGACACTCCCGGCGGTGGGGTTGATCCTGCGCCGCGATACGGGAGTGGCAGCCCGGGCGGCGCTCGCTCTTGCGCTGGGCCCGGTGGCGGTCGCGTTTGCCTTCGCCTGCCGCCAGCTCAGCTGGTGGCAGGTGCTGGATGGCGTCCTGCTCGCGTTGATGGTGACGGCAGTTCCTGCGCACCTGGCTGTTGATCGCCGATCCGGTCGCTGGCTGTGGGCGGGCCTCGCCGCCCTGCTCATGATTCCAGGGATGATTCCGCTCTGGCCGCAGCGGGTCACCAGCACGGCAGACAATATCACGTCGGCGGAAGCGGAAGCGCTGATCGAGCGCGATCTCGCCCACTGGCTGGCAAAGCATGCGGGAGGCGAGGGCGCGGTGGTCTTCGCGCCGCCCCGCGAAACCGCGAGCCTGTCCTATTACGGCGGGCTGCGCGGCCTCGGGACTTTCGGCGCTGACAACGACGAGGGCATGAGAGCGACCATCACGCTCGCGAGTGTCACGACGCTTCCGGAAGCGCAAATCCTGATCCAGGCGCGCCAGATCAGATACATCATCATTCCGTCGTGGGATCCGTTTTTCGACGAATACGCGCGTCTTTATCTGGTCAAGGCTCAAGCCAGCCGGAAAAGCATCCTCATTCCCGAGCTGCGCCGCCTGAATCTTCCCCTCTGGCTTCGTCCGGTGCCCTGCCAGATACTAAAGATCGGCGGATACGAGGGGCAGTCGGTTCTGGTTTTCGAAGTCGTCGATGAGCAGAGCCCCGCGGCGGCGATGAGCCGCCAGGCGGAATATCTGGTCGAAGTCGGGGAGCTCGACCAGGCCGCATCCACGGGTGAGAAGTTGCGCCGTTTTCCCGGGGACATCGGCGCACTGGCGGCGCGTGCCCAAGTGCAGAGTGCGCGGGGCGATCCGGCTGGCCTGGCGCTGACGTTGGATTCCTTGTTGGTCCGCCTCGCCGCTGGCGCCGATCGTTTCCTGCCCTGGGATCGGCGGGTCAGCCTGGCCATCGTCCTGGCCCGGGCGGAACGGATCGATCTGGCCCGCGAGCAGGTGCGCCGTTGTCTGGCGGAGCTCAGTGAAAAGAAACTCCGCTCACTCTCCACCGGTTCGCTGTATAATCTGCTCGTGTTGGGCCATTCGTTCGGGCTGGAGGCAACCGATCCCAAGCTGCGCGAGCTGGCGCTTGATTTATTGCCCGGCGATCTGCGCAGCAACCTCTAGCCACGCCACGGTTCCCCAACCCCGGGGAACCGCCATGAGATTCACGGCGGCGGCGCTGCGAGGGTCAAGGTCGTCGCGTTGGGCGGGCAGCCGTGTTCCGTGGTGAGCCCCGAGGGCCAGCGCACGCGGATGGTTTTTGGAGGATTGGCCTCCGGATAGCCGAAGAAGCAGGCGGCCGTGGACTGGCTGTAGTAGCCCGAGCCGGCGTAGACCTCGCTGG
>CAIXFP010000148.1 GCA_903918705.1 uncultured Pseudomonadota bacterium | reverse complement strand
GGCCGGCGATGCCGAGCACGGAGAGTTGCGGCACGCTGGCCGCCACCGCCAGCACCTTTTTCGCGCCCTGTTCCGGGGTCAGCCGCTCGGACACCACGCCGGGGCGGCTCTCATTGGCGCAATTATATTTGCGGTTGCAATAATGGCACTGGATGTTGCAGGCCGGCGCCACCGCCACGTGCATGCGGGCGAAATAGTGGTGGGCCTGCTCGGAATAGCAGGGGTGGTTATGCACCTTGGCGCGGATGTGCTCCGGCAGATGACCGAGTTGGTCGCCGGTGGAACCACAGGAGTGGGAATCACAGCCGCCGGATGGGGCGGTCGAGCTGGCATTGAGTACGGGAAGGTCCACGGGTCGTCCTCCTGGTGGTGACGACTTGAATATTGCAAGCCCCGTGCCTGCCGCATGGACGTTGCTATCTCCCTGTTTCCATTGGTTGTGGCGGCATTCTGGCGGGGTCACCTGTCGTAAACGGCACAGGCTGGCCGGGGCCGGTTGTGGCGAAGGCGACAAACCTATCGGTTCGTGCGGGGGCGGCGCATTCGGTCGTGACCGGTTAGCATCTCGCGCCTGTTCATTCCGGATTCCTCACCATGCGTAAATTTCTCCTGGCCGGCTGGGTGGCCTGCCTGCCGTTGCTCTCGCCATTGCCTGCCCTGGCTAACGAAGGAGCTTGTGGCGAGGCGGTCGGCGCATTGCAGCCCGATACGGTGTTCGGCGCCTCCGCCCCCTGCGCCAGCAGTCAGCCCGCTTTTTGCGCGACTTTGCAACAACTGCCGCGGGATCGTTTCGAAACCTTGTCCACCCTGTTCGATGCCGCGCCGGACAGCCACTACGCGCAACAGATGCGGGAAGCACTGAAGGCCTGCAAACTCGATTTTGCCGCCCTGCAATACAACCAGTGCCAGGCGGCCTACCGCCGCGAGGAACTCGGCTACATCCTGCGCAGTTGCCCGAACGAGGCCTGGTCCCTGGCGCGCACGCAATGCGAGCGCAACCTCGAAACCATCTCGCCACGCTATTACGAACTGTGCCGACGCTTTGGCCGCAACGTACCGCGCTAGCAGCCGTTGAATACTCGCAGTGCCGTCATTCCGGCGAACGCCGCAATCCAGGTGACGGGTCGTTGGGCACGCTACGCTTTGCTCAACAACGGCTTCTGCCGGATTTAGGATCAATGACCGGGACCCCGGCTTGCCCCGGAGTGACGAATCAATCCGCGCTTCCCTAGCCGAAAAAAAGCCCGCCCTCGATGAAGAGTGCGGGCCAAACACCTGTTTCCGCAAGAATCAGGTGGGGGAGCGGGGGCTGCCTTATGCGTAGACCGGCGCGAAAGCCTTGTCCGGTTCCGCGGTGGGGCCGGTCTCGCCCCAGTAGGGGGAAAGCTTGCGCAACTGGGCGATGATCTCTGGCACCACCTGGATCACCCGGTCAATCTCCGCCTCCGTGGTGTAGCGCGACAGGGAGAAGCGGGTGGTGCCGTGGGCGGCGGTGTAGGGGATGCCCATGGCGCGCATGACGTGGGACGGTTCCAGGGAACCCGAGGTGCAGGCCGACCCGCTCGACGCGGCGATGCCGAACTTGTTGAGCAGCAGCAGGATGGCTTCCCCCTCGATGAACTCGAAGGCGATGTTGCTGGTGTTGGGCAGGCG
>CAIXFP010000147.1 GCA_903918705.1 uncultured Pseudomonadota bacterium | reverse complement strand
GGCCTGCCCATCGGCATGCAACTCATCGGCAACTACTTCGGCGAGGCAAGCATGCTGAACGTGGCCCACCAATACCAGTTGGCCACCGACTGGCACACAAGGGCGCCGGCGCTCTGAGAGGAGGCTGATCATGGGATTCGCACTGAAGAAGGACGAGCGCTACACGGCCGAGGATTACTTCACTTGGCCCGAGGACGGTGGTCCGCGTTACGAACTCATCGACGGCGCGCCCTACGAGTTGAACGCACCTGGCTACGAGCACCAGAAGGTGGTGGCCTCACTCCACTTCGAGTTGGAATCCCATCGCCGCGAGCGCCTGAAGGCTGGAGGCGGGGGTGGCGAGCCTCCCTGCGACGTCCTGTTCGCACCGCTGGCCGTGGTCCTCTCAGATCTCACCGTGGTGCAGCCCGACCTGGTGGTCCTGTGCGATCCCGACAAAGTCCGCAAAGGCCGCATCTACGGCGCTCCTGACCTGGTGGTGGAAGTCCTCTCCCCCGGCACCGCGGCCAGGGACCGCAAGCACAAGCGACGCCTGTACGAAGCAGCCGGCGTGCCGCAATTCCTGCTGATCGACCCGGCCAACCGCTTCGTCGAGTCCTATCTGTTAGAGGGCGATGGCCGCTACACCGAGCCGGAGGTGCTGGAACCCGGCGACGTCCTCACTTTCCAGGTCGCCCCCGGTTTCAACCTGACCCTGGCCCAACTCTTCGGCTGGCCGACGCCGCTGGAAGTGCAGCAGGAAATGGCCGCCTACCGCCGGGTATGAAGTACGAGGCCATTGCTATCCCCGAGCCGATTGCGATGGATGACTCCATTGTCCTGGAGGGCGACGCCATGCACGTTCTGAGCCGTCTCCCACCGCAATCAGTCCAGTGTGTGGTGACTTCGCCGCCCTATTGGGGCTTGCGCGACTACGGCATAGCCGGGCAGATCGGCCTGGAGGAAACCCTGCCCCAGTTCCTCAACCGGCTCGTGGCGGTATTTGCCGAAGTCCGGCGGGTGCTGAGAGACGACGGGGTGCTCTGGCTCAACATCGGCGATGGTTATACCAGCGGCAACCGGGGCTATCGCGCACCAGACAAGAAGAACCCCGCGCGTGCCATGTCGGTTCGCCCGGATACGCCTGAGGGTCTGAAACCGAAGGACTTGATGGGCATCCCCTGGCGCCTGGCCTTTGCCATGCAGGACGACGGCTGGTATCTCCGTAGCGACATCGTCTGGCACAAGCCCAATGCCATGCCGGAAAGCGTGAAGGACCGTCCCAGCCGCAGCCATGAATTCCTGTTCATGCTGACCAAATCGGAACGCTACTACTACGACCACCAGGCGGCCCAGGAACCCGCGCTCAACGGCGCGTCGCGCAACCGGCGCAGCGTCTGGAGCATCAACACCCAGGCCACCGACCACGCTCACGCCGCAATGTTTCCGCCCGCCCTGATCGAGCCTTGCATCCTGAGCACGACCCGAGAGAACGATTTCGTTCTGGACCCGTTTTTCGGTTCCGGTACCGTGGGGCTGGTCTGCCAGAAGCTGGCTCGGCGCTTTGTCGGCATCGAATTGAACCCGGACTATGCCGATCTGGCGGTGGAACGTCTCGGGGCGCTGACCCATAAAGTCATGCGCTTGAAAGCCGCGTGATGTTTGCCTTCCCGCCACCCGACCAGCAGATCGGGTTTTCTCTCGCGCTGGCCCAGGCACGTAGTCTTTTTTTGCAAGACGCGCTGGGAGTCACCGTTGCCCATCTGGACATCGCGCTAGTGGACACCGAGCTATCGCAACTAGCCCCGAAGAAATGGCTCGCGGCCCTGGCCCGGCATGGTTTACGGGGTGAACTGATGTTCGCCGTCCCCAGTGTGCTGCAAGCCAGCCCCCGTTTACTGGCCTATTACCGGCTGCTGTTGGGTTACAGCCAGAAGGAATTTTTCACCAAGGCCACCGGTGCTTCCGCCTACAAAGCACTGGAAGCAGATGGCCGCCTACCGGAGAAGCTCGCGCTCGAATTGCCGAATTTCTGTAAATCATTGAATGAAGCGGCTGCATCGTTGGTTCAGGGTATTGGCCTGGATTGCGTCAGCAAGAACCTGCTGGACGATTTGACCTTACTGACTTACGGCCCCCAGTTACGTGGTGGGGCCAATGTCCGTAAGGGCGGGGACGCTACGCGACGAGTTTTCGCCATCATTCACGGCATCGTCAAACGATCGGTCAAGGCCAGCGGCACCACCCGCATCGAGGTGCGTAATGCTGCGCGGCGAACCGTGCTGATCGAGTTCGCGGCGGACCCGGACATCATCATTCGTGAACGCACGGCCAAAGGTGGCTGCATCAACAAGATCGCCATCGAGATCAAGGGCGGTACCGATTACTCCAACATTCACAATCGGCTGGGCGAGGCCGAGAAGAGCCACCAGAAGGCGCGTTCCTCCGGATTTACCCAATGCTGGACGGTGGTGAATGTCGCAGGCCTGGATGCTGCGTTGGCTCGCCAGGAATCGCCCAGTACCGACCGTTTTTATAATCTGGCTGACCTTGAAAACCCGGATAGCGAGGCCTATCAGGATTTTCGGGAACAACTCGTCTCCCTGACCGGGATCAGAAACTGAGGACTACATGGATCAAAGACTGATGCAAGCAGGCGAATTGGGTGTCCGCCTCGAAGTCGTCAACGGACTGGCGATCTGGGAGGCGCAGCCTCTCTATCGCCATCAGAAACACGTCGAGCGCATCGCCAACTCCATCGCTGGCGAAACGCCGGAATGCGCCTGCATCCATGCCCTGGACGTCTACATCCAGTTCCCCAACGGTCTCAAGCGCCCGGATATTTCCATCTTTTGCCGAGAGCCGTCTGAGGAAGAACAGGACGAGGCCCTGAGCCTCATCCCGGAAGCCGTGGTGGAAGTGGTGAGCAAGGGCTTCGAGGCCAAGGATCTGGAAATCGCGCCACCCTTTTACCTTTCCCAGGGCGTCAAGGATGTCCTGGTATTCGACCCCGCCACCCTGCTGGTGCTGCATGTGCGGCACGGCCAGGCGCAGCGGCTCATTTCCCCGGTGACGATCAGCCTGCAATGCGGCTGTTCAGTCACGATTTAATTCGGATTCAGGAACCACATCATGCAATGGGAAACCGTCATCGGGCTGGAAGTGCATTCCCAGCTTTCC
>CAIXFP010000146.1 GCA_903918705.1 uncultured Pseudomonadota bacterium | reverse complement strand
CGGCGAGTGGTCGAAAACGACGGCGCTACTCTGCCTTGACCGCGTGGCCGCCGAAGCCCTTGCGCATCATGGCCAGCATCTGGTTGGCGAAGTCGCCCTTGCCCTGGCTACTGAGCCGGCTCATCAGGGCCAGGGTCATCACCGGCGTGGGCACGCCCAGGTGGATGGCTTCCAGGGCGGTCCAGCGGCCTTCGCCGGAATCGGCCACCAGGGGGGCGATGCCCTCCAGCTTCGCGTCGCTCTTGAGAAAGTCGGCGGAAAGGTCCAGCAGCCAGGAGCGCACCACGGAACTGTGGCGCCAGAGTTCGGCGATGGCGGCGATGTCCAGGTCGAATTCGCTCTTGGCCCGCAGCAGGGCAAAGCCTTCCGCCAGGGCCTGCATCATGCCGTACTCGATGCCATTGTGGACCATCTTGGTGAAGTGACCGGCCCCCACCGGGCCGGCGTGGAGCCAGCCGGTGTCCGGGGTGGGCGCCAGGATTTTCAGGAACGGGGCGAGGCGCGCGAGATCGTCGTCGCCGCCACCGGCCATCAGGCAATAACCGTTGGCCAGGCCCCAGATGCCGCCGGAGACGCCGACATCGACAAAGCGCAGACCGAGGCCGGCGAGGCGTTCGCCGCGGCTTTGCGCGTCCTGGTAGTAGCCGTTGGCGCCGTCCACCAGCAGATCGCCGGGCCCGAGCAGCGGCGCCAGTTCCTGGATGGCGGCAGCGGTGGCGCCCCCCGCCGGCAACATCAGCCAGACGATGCGCGGCGCCGGCAGGGCCGCCACCATGCTCGCCAGATCGGCGCGGGCGAGAACGTTGCCCTCTTCCGCAGCCAGCGCCTCGGCCACCGCGTGGTTGCGGTTGCAGGCATGCACCCGCGCGCCGCCGCGAGCGAGCCGCCGCGCCATGTTGCCGCCCATGCGGCCGAGCCCATAGAGACCGATTTCAAGCATGTAGTGCTCCAGGAATGCGTGTGGGAAACGAGAGGGTACAGCAGTTGTAGGTTGGGCAAAGCGCCGCGTGCCCAACCTACGCCTCTCCCGGAGAGCGAGGGAGAATTGCCGCCCTTCAAATCCTGAAGAGATCCGCCAGGCGTTTGAGTTCCCCGGACAGTTGCACCACATCATGGGCGACGCCGGAAGCCTGGCGGCTGGCGTGGCTGCCGTGCTCGGTCATCTGGGCGACCCGCTCCACGTTCTTGGCGATTTCCCGTGCGGCGATGCCCTGTTCCTTGAGCGCGTGGTTGATGTCCTCCACCGCGTGCATGACCCGCTCGGAGGCGGACTGGATGCTGGAAATCGAGTTGCCGGTCTGGTGCGCAAGTTCGACGCCATCGGAAACCCGCTTCACGCTGGCTTCCATTTCTTCCACGGCGCGGCGTGCGCCGCTTTGCACCTTGTCGATCATGCCGGTGATCTGCTGGGTGGAATTGGCGGTGCGCTCCGCCAGTTTGCGCACCTCGTCGGCCACCACGGCGAAGCCGCGGCCCTGCTCGCCGGCCCGGGCCGCCTCGATGGCGGCATTGAGCGCCAACAGGTTGGTCTGGTCGGCAATCTCCTTGATGACGGCGACGATGCTGGAAATCTCGGCGGAATAGCTTTCCAGTTCACGGATGACCTTGGCCGAACCCTGCACGGAATCAGCGATGTGGCCGATCTCGTCGGCGGCGGAGTGG
>CAIXFP010000145.1 GCA_903918705.1 uncultured Pseudomonadota bacterium | reverse complement strand
TCGCCCTGCCGGTGGCCGCCGTCTTCACCGCCCTGGTGGCCCTGGCCCTGTACGCCGACGGCCGCGGCGCGGCGGGACGGCGCTGGTCCCACATTCTGATCGGAGCGGCGCTGCTGCTGGTGGTGCCCTTCGCCCTGTTCCTCCTCTATCAGGCGGCTTTGGGCGACGATCCGAAGGCGCGGATGGTGGAAGCGGCCGCCGGTGGCGGCGGCCTCCTCGGCGTGCTCGGCTGGGCGTTGCGCGCCGGCTTCTTCACGGCGGTGAGTGTCGGTCTCGGCGGCCGCTTCGGCGGTGGCGGCGCGGGGGGCGGCGAGTGAGGGTTCCGGTCCGCGCTGATAAATGGCGCGGTTTGCACGGTGCCGGGAAGGCCGCCGCGGGTGGACAATCCAGGGATCAAGGCAAGGAGACGACCATGACCGCGATCCGCCAGGAAGACCTGATCCAGAGCATCGCCGATGCGCTGCAATTCATATCCATCTACCACCCCCTCGATTTCGTGGCGGCGATGAAAGCGGCCTATGACCGCGAGGAATCGCCGGCGGCGAAGGACGCCCTGGCGCAGATCCTGATCAATTCGCGCCTCTGCGCGGAAGGGAAGCGGCCCCTGTGCCAGGACACCGGCATGGTGGTGGCCTTCCTCAAGGTGGGCATGGACCTGCGCTGGGAAGGTTCGCTGAGCCTGGAGGCGATGGTCAACGAGGGCGTGCGTCGCGCCTACACCCATCCGGACAACCCGCTGCGCGCCTCGGTGCTGGCAGACCCGGCCGGTGCCCGCAGGAACACGAAGGACAACACCCCGGCGGTGATCCACACCGAACTGGTGCCCGGCGACAAGCTGGAAGTGACGCTGGCGGCCAAGGGCGGCGGATCGGAGAACAAGGCTCATTTCACGGTGCTGAACCCGTCCGATTCCATCGTCGACTGGGTACTGGAGACCCTGCCGGAAATGGGCGCCGGCTGGTGCCCGCCGGGCATACTCGGAATCGGCATCGGCGGCACGCCGGAGAAGGCGCTGCTGCTGGCCAAGGAAGCGTTGATGGCGCCCATCGACATCCAGGCATTGCGCGAACGCGGGCCTTCCAACCGGATCGAGGAACTGCGCCTGGAGTTGATGGACAAGGTCAACGCGCTGGGCATCGGCGCCCAGGGCCTGGGGGGGCTCACCACGGTGCTGGACGTGAAGATTCTGGATTACCCGACCCACGCCGCCAGCTTGCCGGTGGGCCTGATTCCCAACTGCGCGGCCACCCGCCACATCCATTTCACCCTGGACGGCAGCGGGCCGGCCAGCTTCACGCCGCCCCCCCTGTCGGCCTGGCCGACGGTGGCCTGGGACGGCCCGGCCTCGTCGCGGCGGGTGAACCTGGACACGCTGACGAAAGCCGACACCGCCGCCTGGCGTGCCGGGGAACAACTGCTGCTGTCCGGCCGCCTGCTCACCGGGCGCGACGCCGCCCACAAGAAGCTGGCGGACCTGGTGGCGCGGGGCGAGCCGCTGCCGGTGGATTTCCACAACCGTTTCATCTATTACGTGGGGCCGGTGGACGCGGTGCGCGATGAAGCGGTGGGGCCGGCCGGGCCCACCACCGCCACCCGCATGGACAAGTTCACCGACCTGATGCTGGGGGAGCAGGTGGGCCTGCTGGGCATGGTGGGCAAGTCGGAACGGGGCCCGCAGGCCATCGCGTCGCTCAAGGCCCATGGCGGCGTCTACTGCATCGCCGTGGGGGGGGCCGCCTATCTGGTGTCCAAGGCGATACGTGCGGCGCGGGTGCTGGCCTTCCCTGAACTGGGCATGGAGGCGGTGTACGAGTTCATCGTCGCGGACATGCCGGTGACCGTGGCGGTGGATAGCCGCGGCGAGTCGCTGCACGAGAGCGGCCCGCGCGAGTGGCGCATGAAGATCGACAAGATTCCGCTGGCCCGCCACTGAGCCGTAGCCATGCTCAAACTATTGCGACATGTCGCGACCGCGCCGGCACGGGGCTGGCACCACTTCGTCCAGCTCTGCCGCGACCGCCATGCCCGTCTGGTGGCGGGCTGGTTCTTCGCCATCCTGGGCATCATCGCGGGCTTGAGCTACATGGCCACGGTCAATTCCGGGCTGGGCAATTTCTTCGTCAGTTGCGCCCAGGATTTCAGCGAAGGCCGTCTTGCCGCCCTGCTGATGCTGACCCCCATCGCCATCCTGCTGGCCTTGTCCTCGGTGGGCGAAGCGACCCGCTGGATGGACGCGCGGCGACGCGGGCATCGCTACAACCTGAAGTTCTTCTGGAAGCTGGCCGGCCTCTCCAGCATATTGCTGCTGCTGTCGTATCTGCTGGGACGCTGCTGAGCCGGAGCGGACCCGCTCCGGGGTGATGCAGGGGTGGGCGCGAGCCCACCCCGTGTTCGGCACACTCAGTTCTGGACCGGGGCCAGGCGCGACATGTAGTCGCCGACCGCCGCGATGTCCTCATCCGAATATTTCTTCAGCAGCTTGACCATCTTGGGGTTGGCATTGCGCCGGATGCCGTCGCGGATGTCCATGGTTTCCCGGTAGAGATAGGGATAATGCTGGGCCGCCACCTTGGGATAGAAGTCCTTGCTGTTGCCTTCCCCGGCCTCGCCGTGGCAATTCGCGCAATCCTTGTCGTAGAGCTGCTTGCCGTGCTCCAGATCCTTGCCCTCGCCCTTGTGGTTGGTGGTGGGCACCGGCAGGCTGCTCAGGAAGGCCGCCACGTCGGGAATATCCTTGATGGGAATCGCGTCGGCCTCGATGAACGGGTGCATCCTGGGGTTGTCGCGGTGACCGGTGCGCACGTCGATCATCTGCTTGATCAGGACCGTGACATGCTGGCCTGCCAGTTGCGGGTAACCGGCGTCGGGACGGCCCGAGGCGTCGGCCTTGTGGCAGCCGCGGCAACTCTCGTAGGCGATCTTGCCCTTTTCAGGGTCGCCCTTCTGCTTGAGGGCCTTGGTCAGCTCCTTGCTGGGCTTGTTCCATTTATATCCCTTGGATTCGATACCGGCGGCGCGATGCTCGGTGGTTGCGGCCAGGGCGGGGAGGGAGGCCAGGGTGGCCAGGGCGAGGAAAATCAGGGTCGGTTTCATATTTCATTCAATCCTTAGGGCATGCTGGCAATGTATTCGGCGACGGCTTTGGCTTCCTGTTCGGTAATGCGTTCCGCGACGGTGCGCATTACTTTCTTGCCGAATTTGCGGCCGCCGCTGGAGTAAAGCTTGAACTGCTCAAGTATGTAGTCGGCATGCTGCCCGGCTATACGCGGAAAACGATCCGAGCCGGCGCCGCTTTCCTCGTGGCAACCGTCGCAGGAGGGGATGCCCGAGTCCGGGTTGCCTTCGAAATAGATCTTTTTG
Source organism: uncultured Pseudomonadota bacterium (assembly GCA_903918705.1). Taxonomy (GTDB): domain Bacteria; phylum Pseudomonadota; class Gammaproteobacteria; order Burkholderiales; family Thiobacillaceae; genus PFJX01. The sequence continues at coordinate 1,358 of CAIXFP010000145.1, read as the reverse complement.
CCCAGGGCCAGCAAGTCGGGCTGAGTCACCACATCCGGCGCGGGTTTCTGGGCGGAATAGTAAAGGGCCAGGTTGGACATGTCGGAGTCCGACAAATCCTGGACGATGGGCGCCATCATCTCGTTCTCGCGATGGTGTTCCTTGAATTCGTGCATCTCGTGGAGGAGGTAGGTGGGATGCAGTCCAGCCAGTTTGGGGAAAGTCGTGACCGGGCTGTTGCCATCCATGCCATGGCAGGCGGAACACAGTTTTTCGGCGATGGGCTCGGCCTTGGTGGGGTCGCCCGCCACATTGCCGGCCGCGAAGGAAATCGCGACGCCACCAGTGAACAGGGCCATGCCCGCAAGGGCTTTTACAGTTAGATGTCGCATCGGGTCTCCGGTTTATGTGTTGGGGGTGGCAAGGATACCGTCGCGCATGCCAGGCTGTGAATCACAGAATGGCCACGATGTGCCCGGTTTGCCGCGAAACTACGCGTCTAGGTGGGAAATCACCGTGAGCGTCGGGCACAATACGGCCCGCGCGGGCGGGTGGGTACCGAACCTGGGAACCCTGGCCCGAACAGTTAAAGTGAATTCTAAAGATTTCGCTTCAAGCGCCGATATTTGCTAAATTACGGAAGTGTTAAATGCGTGGCCCGAGGAGTGGAAAATGAAGAAATCCGTACTGCTGTTCTCGATGCTGGCGTTCCTGGCCACGCCTGTTTTCGCAAGCTCGGAAGCGCAGCATGCGCGCGAGGGCAAGAGCAAGCTCCACAAACACCATCATCATCGCCATGCCAGGAAGGGCGCCCACGCCAGCCGGCATGCCATGAAACAGGTGATGACGCCCCTGCGCGCGGTCCACTACGACAAGGCCTGGCATGACCAGGATCTCAACCTGCGCTCCGCGGCCGCCCTGGTGGTGGATCAGAAAACCGGCGCCGCCCTGTACGCCAAGAACGTGGACGTACCCACCTCCATCGCCTCCATCACCAAGCTGATGACGGCCATGGTGACCCTGGATGCCAAACCCGACCTCAACGAGGAAATCGTCATCGGCGACGATGACATCGATCACATCAAGCGCACCGGCTCGCGCCTGATGCTGGGTACCCGCCTGACCCGCGAGGAGTTGCTGCACCTGGCCCTGATCGCCTCGGAAAACCGCGCCGCCGCGGCCCTGTCCCGTTCCTATCCGGGCGGACGCGAGGCTTTCGTCGTCGCCATGAACCACAAGGCCCAGGAAATCGGCATGAAGGATTCCCATTTCGTCGACGGCACCGGGCTCAACAGCAGCAACCGCTCCACGGCTGCGGATCTGGTGAAAATGGTCGAGGCGGCCTACACCTACCCGCTGATCCGCGAGATCACCAGCAC
>CAIXFP010000144.1 GCA_903918705.1 uncultured Pseudomonadota bacterium | reverse complement strand
GCATTCATCCCGACCAGGCAGACCTTTGAACGACGTTAAACGCCTTTGCGCACCGTTGCGGTGTGCAGCTCAGCCACTGCGGAAGATGAAATACACCGCCCCCACCATGCACAGGCCAGCCCACAGGTAGTCCAGCTTCAGGGGCTGATCGAGGTAGAACACCGCGAAGGGCACGAACACCGAAAGGGTGATCACCTCCTGCATGATCTTCAGTTGCGGCAGGGTGAGCTGGGTGAAGCCGATGCGGTTGGCCGGCACCTGCAGCAGGTATTCGAACATGGCCACGCCCCAACTCGCCAGGGCGGCGACCCACCAGGCGCGGTCGCTCAGGTTCTTCAGGTGGGCATACCAGGCCACCGTCATGAACAGGTTGGAGAGGATCAGCAGGACAGTGGTTTGCAGGATGACGGTATTCATGGCGCGGGATGATAGCGGCGCGGAGACGAAGTTAGCCGGGTGATAAGATCGTCGCCCCCTGTTTTGCTCCTTCATCATGCCGATCACCTCCCTGGAACAACTGGCCGCAAGCGTGCGCGAGTTCGGCCGCGAGCGCGACTGGCACCTATACCACACGCCCAAGAACCTCACCGCCGCCCTCATCGTCGAAGCGGCGGAATTGCTGGAGCCGTTCCAGTGGCTTACCCCGGAGCAAAGCCTGAACCTGTCGCCGGACAAGAGGGAAGCGGTGCGCCAGGAAATGGCCGACGTGCTGATCTACCTGGTCAGCCTTGCCAACTGCCTGGACATCGACCTCCTCAAGGCCGCCGAGGACAAGCTGGCCATCAACGCCGCCAAGTACCCGGTGGAAAAGGCGCGCGGTTCCTGCGCCAAATCTCACGAACTATGACCCCATCATGAGCTACTACCGCCACCACCTTTTTTTCTGCCTCAACCTGCGCGAGGACGGCGCCGCCTGCTGCGCCGACCACGACGCCGAAACCATGTTCGAACACGCCAAGAAGAAGGCGAAGCAGCTCGGCCTCCACGGCAAGGGCGGCGATTGCCGGGTCAACCGCGCCGGCTGTCTCGACCGCTGTGCGCAAGGCCCGGTGTGCGTGATCTACCCGGAGGCGGTCTGGTACACCTACGTCGATGCGGCCGACATCGACGAAATACTGGAAAGCCACCTGCGCGACGGCCAGGTGGTGGAACGGCTGAAGATTTGAGCACATCTCCGCCGGTTGCTCCCTCTCCCGCGGGGTGAGGGAACACCGCTCACCGTGCCGCCACCGGTTGATCCTGCCGCTCAATTACGCCACCTCCCAATGCCTTTTCGAGTAAGCAGTCCGCGCACCCTTGCCCCCGGCCCCTCCCCCACGGGGGGAGGGGAGCAAACGCCATGATCCGCCACCGCCTGCGCATCAAGGTGCCCATCGGCCACCTGGAAACCGTCATCGAGGAACCCCCCGGTCCGCCCCAGGGGCTGGCCCTCATCGCCCATCCCCACTCCCTGAAGGGAGGCAGCCTGGACAACAAGGTGGCCTGGACCCTGGCGCGGGCGGCGCTGGTCTGCGGCCTGGTGGCGGTGCGGCCCAACTTCCGGGGGGTGGGCGAGAGTTCCGGCAGCTTCGATCACGGCATCGGCGAAGCGGAAGACCTGCTCGCCCTGGCCGCCTCGGTGGCCAGTCACTACGGCGCGCTGCCCTGGACCCTGCTGGGTTTCTCCTTCGGCGCCTACGTGCAACACCGGGTAGCCCGCGAACTTCATGCCCGGCGACTGATCATGGTGGGCCCGGCGGTGTCCATGTACGAATTCGAGGCCAACGCCATCCCCACCACCCTGATCCACGGCGACGCCGACGAAGTCATTCCGTATCCCGCCGCCCGGGAGTACGCCGAGCGGCACGCCATCCCGCTCATTACCCTTTCCGGCGCCGGCCACTTCTTTCATGGCCGGTTGCGGGAACTGCAACATTACGTGGAAGGCCTTATCTGCCCATGAACTCACCTCTGAAGCTCACCGGCCTGACGAAAAGCTACGGCGGCACCCTGGTGGTGGACGGTCTCGATCTGGAACTCGCGCCCGGCCGCTGCCATGGGCTGCTCGGGCCCAACGGCGCCGGCAAGACCACGACGCTGCGCCTGGCGCTGGGCCTGATCGGGGCGGACGCCGGCACGGTGGAACTGCTCGGCCACATCCTGCCGGAACAGGGCGGTCAGGCCCGCGCCCGGGTGGGCGTGGTGCCGCAGATGGACAACCTGGACCCGGATTTCACGGTGCGGGAGAACCTGCTGACCTACGCCCGCTACTTCGGCATCGCCAAGCGCGAGATGGCCGAACGCATTCCCACTCTGCTGGAGTTCGCCGGGCTGGCCGGCAAGGCCGACGCCCCCATCGCCACCCTGTCCGGCGGCATGAAGCGGCGCCTGACCCTGGCCCGCGCCCTGGTCAACGACCCCGACCTGGTGATCCTGGACGAGCCCACCACCGGCCTCGACCCGCAAGCGCGCCACTTGATCTGGCAAGGCCTGCGCCGGCTCATGGGGCAAGGCAAGACACTGCTGCTCACCACCCATTTCATGGAGGAAGCGGAGCGTCTGTGCGATGCCATCAGCGTCATGGACCACGGCCGCGTCATCGTCCAGGGCAGCCCGCGCGACCTGATCGGTACCCACATTGAACCGCATGTGGTGGAAATCTACGGCGACGGCCTGGCCGAATGGCAGGCCTGCGCCAGCCGGCATTGCCGCCGCTGCGAGGCGGCCGGGGAAACCCTGTTCTGCTACACCGAGGCGCCGGAGCAGGTGGTGGCCGAACTGGCAGCCCACCCGGGCCTGCGCTACCTGCACCGTCCCGCCAATCTGGAAGACGTGTTCCTCAAACTGACCGGGAGGGATCTGCGTGATTGACTTCAACTGGTTCCCCGTCTGGCAGCGCAACTTCCTGGTCTGGAAAAAGCTGGCCATGCCTTCACTGCTGGGCAACCTGGCCGATCCGATGCTTTACATGCTGGGCCTGGGCTACGGCCTGGGCGGCCTGCTGCACCAGGTCAACGGGGTGCCCTACCTGCATTTCCTGGCCGCCGGCACCCTTTGCTACAGCGTGATGAACAGCGCCACCTTCGAGACCCTGTACTCGGCCTTCTCGCGCATGCACGTGCAGAAGACCTGGGACGCCATCCTCAACACACCTTTGACCCTGCGCGACGTGGTGATGGGCGAATGGCTGTGGGCCGCGGCCAAGAGCCTGCTCTCCGGGGTAGCCATCATGCTGGTGATCTGGGTGCTGGGGCTGTACACCAGCTTCCCCCTGAGCCTGGCCCTGCTGCCGGTGATCGTGCTGACCGGCCTGTGCTTCGCCGGCCTGGGGCTGACGGTGAACGCGGTGTCACCCAACTACGATTTCTTCCTCTACTACTTCACTTTGGCCATCACCCCCATGGTATTGCTGGGCGGCGTCTTTTACCCGTCCACGGCCCTGCCCGCCTGGCTGGCCACCGCCGCCGCCTGGCTGCCCCTGACCCATGCCATCGAACTGGCGCGGCCGCTGCTGCTGGGCCATTGGCCGGACGCGATCGCGCTGCACGTGGCGGTGTTGCTGGGTTATGGGCTGGCCGGTTTCGCGCTGGGCTTGCAGCTGACCCGGAAGCGGCTGTTGCGTTAACCCATGTTTAACAGCTCCTCCAAAAGTGCCCAACGAAACAAGGGGATGCGAACAATTCTAGGGCCATCAGGCACTACATTCGCGTAGATGGCTGAGGCGGAGGGGCATCGGAGGGTCAGATGACCAGGCGTTTTGTGCCG
>CAIXFP010000143.1 GCA_903918705.1 uncultured Pseudomonadota bacterium | reverse complement strand
CGTAGGGCAGGGCCAACACGTGGTCGAGGCCGCCGTAGCCGATGTCGTAGGCCCAGCCGTCGCCGCCGATGATCCACACGGAACGGCGGATCAGCCATTCCGCCAGGGTGGCGAGTTCTTTGGCGCGGGGCTGCGGCGAGCCTTTCAGCTTTTCCAGAAGCGTCGCCACCCGCGCCCGTTGCGCGCGGATGCCGGCTTCCTCGCGCTGTTCCGCTTTGAGCAGCGCATCAGCCAGATCGCCGCCGATTTCACCGGCCATCTCCTTCACCAGATGTTGCGCGTGGGCCATCAACTGGTCCGCCGCCAAGCGCATCCCCAGGCCATACTCGGCGTTGTCCTCGAACAGGGAATTGGACCAGGCCGGGCCGCGCCCATCGGCGTTGGTGGTGTAGGGCGTGGTGGGCAGGTTGCCGCCATAGATGGAGGAACAGCCGGTGGCGTTGGCGATCAGCATACGGTCGCCGAACAACTGGGTGGCCAGGCGGATGTAGGGCGTCTCGCCGCAGCCTGCGCAGGCGCCGGAGTACTCGAACAGCGGGTCCAGCAGCATGGAACCGGGAATGGTGGTGTGCTTCACCGCGTCCCGGTCGAACTCCGGCAGCTTGAGGAAGAATTCCAGGTTGTCCCGTTCCGGCAGGCGCAGCGGCGCGATGTCCGCCATGTTCAGCGCCTTGTGGGAGACATTGGATTTGTCGCGGATCGGGCAGGCTTCCACGCAATCGCCGCAGCCGGTGCAGTCCTCCGCCGCCACCTGGTAGCTGATGCGGGTGCCGGCGGTGTAGTCCTTGCTCTTGGCGGCGACGTGCTTGAAGGCTGCCGGCGCCCCGGTCGCCTCGACTTCCGGGAAAGCGCGGGCGCGGATGGCGCTGTGGGGACAGACGAACACGCACTTGCCGCACTGGGTGCACAGCTTCTCGTCCCACACCGGGATTTCCAGGGCGATGTTGCGCTTCTCGTACTTGGCGGTGCCAACCGGCCAGGTGCCGTCCAGGGGCAGGGCCGACACCGGCAGCCGCTCGCCGCGGCCGGCGTAGATCTCCAGGGTGACGTCGCGGACGAAGTCCGGCACTTGTAGCGCCGGCGCCCCCGCCGGCTTCAAGGTCTGATTGCCTTTTTCCAGGAGCTGGCTGGCAGCCGCTGCGACATTCACCTGGTGCAGATGCGCCAGGGTCATGTCGATGGCGCGGTGATTCAGTTCCACCAGGCGGCGGCTCTTCTTGCCGTAGGTCTTCTCCACCGCCTTCTTGATCGCGGCGATGGCCTCCCCCCGTGGCAGCAGGCCGGCAATGGCGAAGAAGCAGGTTTGCATGATGGTGTTGATGCGGCGCCCCATTTCCGCCTCAGCCGCCACCTTGTAGGCGTCGATCACCCAGAACGCCAGCTTCTTCTCCACGACCTGCCGGCGCAGGTTGTCCGGCAGGCTGGCCAGGGCCGCTTCCGCCGGGACCGGGGTGTTGAGCAGGAACACGCCGCCCGGCTTGGCGTGCTTCAGCACGTCGTAGCGTTCGGTGAATACGGTCTGGTGACAGGCGACGAAACCGGCTTCGTTGTCTTCCACCAGGTAGGCGGAGCGGATCGGCGCGGCGCCGAAGCGCAGATGGGAGATGGTGACCGCGCCAGACTTCTTGGAGTCGTAGACGAAGTAGCCCTGGGCGTGAAGCTCCGTGTCCTCGCCGATGATCTTGATGGAGTTCTTGTTGGCCGATACCGTGCCGT
>CAIXFP010000142.1 GCA_903918705.1 uncultured Pseudomonadota bacterium | reverse complement strand
CGAGCGACACAGCCCGCGTTGGGCTGACGCCAGGAAGCCCAACAATCATTGTCCCGATTCCATGTTGGGCTTCGTGCCTCAGCCCAACCTACGCTCTTTGACACATCCACGTCATAAGCCCGCGTAGTGCCGTAGGTTGGCCAAAGCGCAACGCGCCCAACAACCCAGTTCCCTGTCGGGCACGCCGCGCTTGGCCCAATCGACGATGACTTCGTGGCCACCGACTCGCACAAGATGACTGGGGCAAGGCGTAGCGCCCAACATTGCGATGGGTAGTCGGGCTCGCGCCACGACGCCCATCACCGCTGACCCGCGCGGGTCAGCCCGGCATCACCGCCGACTGCCGCGCTTCCATGAACCCCGCCAGGATCGGCGCGCAGATCACTTCCAGGGCCATGCGCAGTTCGCCGCAGGGAATCACCATGGTGGTGGGTCGGGTCATGCGCGCGCCAGGTATGCGCCTGACCATGTCGGGAAAGTCATGACGTTTGCGGTCGCGGAAATGGATGATGCAGATGGATTCCTCCGCCACCGGCACGTCGCGGGCGACGAAGGGGTTGGAGGTATCCACCAGGGGCATGCGCTGGATGTTGATGTCGGTCAGCCCGAACTGGGGCACGATGTAATGGATGTAGTCGTCCATGCGGCGCAGGATGGTTTCCACCGTCTCCCCGGGTGAACACACGCCCTTGTCGCAATCCCGGTGGATTTTCTGGATCCACTCCAGGTTGATGGCCGGGGCGACGCCAATCAGCAGGTCCACGTGCTGGGCCACGTCGATGCCCCTGGCTCCGATGCGGCGGTCGATCTCCGGCGGAAAATGGCGCGCATCCACCTGGCGCCGAGTCCAGGTATCCGCCACCAGGCCGCCATGCTGGCCTTCGTAGAAGAGCAGATCGCTACCCGGCGGCAAGGGTTGCCAGGGGGTGAATTCACCCACCGGCACGCCTAGCGCCTGGGCGTGATCGGCATTGTGGGCATATTGGCGCAGCACGCCGCTGCCGCACTCCCCGTAGGTTTTGAAGAAGGCCTCCAGTTCCGGGAAGTGGTTGCACTCCGGCCCGAACCAGGAGATCCGCCGGCCACTGCCGCGCGCCTCCTCCAGCAAGGCGGCGAACTGCCGCTCGGTATAGCGGCGGAAGCTGTCACCGTGAACGATGGCCGGCTTGATGCCGAGACGCTGAAAGATGAATTTGAAGGCGTGACGGACCGTGGACAGGCCCGCTCCGGTGGAGCCGGTGACGGCGACGACAGGATGTTGCTTGGACATGGTTGGCTTCTCCCCCGATGGGCCACGATGACAAAAAAGACTGGCGCGTCCAGTTTAGCAGCGTGTTCCATGGATGGGCCGCTCAGTGGGGCTACCATACGCATCCTTTACACAGCCTCCGCACCCGCCATGGCCGACCCCGATCTCATCCGCCTGTCCAAACTGATGTCCGAACGCGGCATCTGCTCGCGCCGCGAAGCCGACGCCTATATCGCGAAAGGCCTGGTGTACGTGGATGGCCAGCGCATCAGCGAACTCGGCACCCGGGTGGACCCGAACTGTGAAATCAAGTTGGCCACGGAAGCCAGCCGCATGCAGCAGGAACGCGTCACGGTGCTGCTGAACAAGCCCATCGGCTATGTCTCCGGCCAGCCGGAACCCGGCTTCACCCCCGCCGTCACGCTGATCCGCCCGGAAAATCTCTGGTCCGAGGCCGGTGCCGGGCCGACGTTCCAGCTCGCCCACATGAAGGGGCTGGCGCCGGCCGGCCGTCTCGACATCGATTCCACCGGCCTGCTGGTGCTGACCCAGGACGGCCGCATCGCCAAGCAATTGATCGGCGACGACTCGGAGATCGAGAAGGAATACCTGGTGCGGGTGGAGGGCGGCCTGGATGGCCAGGGCTTGAAGCTCCTCAATCACGGGCTTTCCCTGGATGGCGTGAAATTGCGCCCGGCTCAGGTGGTCTGGCAGAACGAGGACCAGTTGCGCTTCGTCCTCAGGGAGGGGCGCAAGCGCCAGATCCGGCGCATGTGCGAGCTGGTGGGTCTCAAGGTGGTGGGCTTGAAGCGGGTGCGCATCGGCCGCGTCATGCTGGGCCACCTGCCGGTGGGGAAGTGGCGCTATCTGCGGACGGGCGAGGGGTTTTGAGCGCGACTGGCGCTTCGACGTAGCGTCGGGCCTCGCCGGCTCGTCGATCTGATCAGACGAACGAAGCCGGCGAGGCGCCGGCGCTAGCCAAACCCGCGCGCTGTCCAGGCCGGCACCGCAAGGATATTGACAGCTTGGCCCGGTAAGATGGCCTGCCATAAGCCTGTAACCTTGCCGCAACACAATCCGCCCCATGATCCGCTCCCGCCAATTCTTTCCCCGTCAGGTCGTCGAAGCCGGCGGCAACCGCTGGGATTGGGCGCTGCTGCCTATCATGCTGGCCCTGTTCGTCCTGCTCGCCTATGGAGCCGAACAGATGGCGCGGCCCTACCAGGTGGGCGAGACCCTGCCCCTGTCCCTGGACCCGAGCTATCTGCCCTATTACCTGCTGCGCACCACCCTGCGCATGTTCATCGCCCTGGGCATCTCCCTGGTGTTCAGTTGCGTGTTCGCGGTGCTGGCGGTGAAATATCGCACCGCCGAGAAGGTCATGGTGCCCATGCTGGACATCCTCCAGTCCATTCCCATCCTGGGTTTCCTGTCCATCACCGTCACCGGCTTCATCGCCCTGTTTCCCGGCAATCTGTTCGGCGTGGAATGCGCCGCCATCTTCGCCATCTTCACCTCGCAAGCCTGGAACATGGCGTTCAGCCTGTACCAATCCATGCGCACCGTGCCGGAGGAACTGCGGGAAGCGGCCGAAGTGTTCCAGCTTTCCACCTGGCAACGCTTCTGGCGCCTGGAACTGCCTTATTCGATGCCGGGGCTGCTGTGGAACATGATGATGTCCATGTCCGGCGGCTGGTTCTTCGTGGTGGCCTCCGAGGCCATCTCGGTGTCCCACCAGAACATCAAGCTGCCCGGCATCGGCTCCTACATCGCCCTGGCCATCGAGCAGCGCGATCTGATGGCGATCGGCTGGGCCATCGGCGCGATGCTGATCGGCGTGATGCTTTACGACCAATTATTTTTCAGGCCGCTGCTGGCCTGGGCAGACAAATTTCGCTTCGAGGAATCCACCAGCGAAACGGCGCAGACCTCATGGCTGTTGAACTGGTTGCGCCGTACCGAGCGCATGCAGGGCATGGTGTTGTCATTTGGCAAGCTGTTGGAACGCTCGTTCTCTTTTTTCCGGCTGCGTTTTGACGGCACCTCGGTTAGAGCTCGCCCCCTTCCGCATTCCTCGACACCGGAACGCATCTGGGATGCGGTTGTTGCCGCCGTGGTGTTCTATGCGCTGTGGACGCTGATTCACTTCATCCATGCCGAGGTTGGTTGGCACGAAGTGGGGCGGGTGTTCGTGCTGGGTTGCTACACCCTGTTCCGCGTCATCATCCTGATTTTTCTGGCGGCGCTGATCTGGATTCCCATCGGCGTGAAGATCGGCATGAACCCGCGCCTGGCCTCGCGCGCGCAGGCGATCATCCAGTTTCTGGCGGCCTTTCCGGCCAACTTGATGTTCCCCGTCGCTGTGCTGCTGATTGTGCGTTTCGG
>CAIXFP010000141.1 GCA_903918705.1 uncultured Pseudomonadota bacterium | reverse complement strand
GCATGGCCAGGGCGAGGCCGGCTCCCGCCACGCCCAGGCCGGCGATCAGGGGCAGCAGTTCCACCCCCAGGTTCTGCAACGCCAGCACCGCGAACATGCCCAGCACCACCACCCGGATCAGGCGCACCAGGAGGATGCGCACGGTCACGTCCAGATCCAGCTTCACCAGAACCCCCTCGACCACCTTGCCCACCCAGCGCCCGGCATAGTTGCCGGCCATCATGATCAGCACGGCCACCACCAGCTTGGGGCCGAATTTCAGGGCCAGGTCGATGGCGGTGCTCTGCACCTGTTCCAGGGCGGCGATTTGGGGTTGCATGAGTGGCTCCGGTTAAATCAACGGGATCCATTTTATCCACGGTGCCCCTCACCCAGATAAAACCGTGACGAAAGGAACCGAACAAGGTACTGTTCAAAAAATATCAGTACCGAACAGGATTCCCCATGAACATCGTCACCGCCGCCGAAATCAAACGCCGGGGCATGGCCGCCATCGAGGACGGCCTGCGCCAGGGCCCCCTGCACATCGTCAAGCGCAACCGCCCGGCCGCCGTGGTCATCAGCGAGGAGGAATACCAGCGCCTGTCCCAAGGCAGGGCGACCGCGGCCAGGGGCATGAATGCGCTGCAATGGCTGTTGAAGCAACCCCAGGCCGGCAGCCGCGAGCGCGCCGACATCGACGCCGAACTGCGCACGGAACGGGACGACTGGGCCGAACGGTGATCGCCTTCTTCGATGCCAGCGCCCTGATCTACCTGATCGAAGGCGCCGAGCCCTTCGCGGCCCAGGTGCGCAGCCGGGTCGCCGCGGTGGCGACGCAATACCCGGACCTGGCGCTGGCGGTGAGCCGCCTGTCCTGGCTGGAATGCCGCATCCGGCCCCTGCGCCGGGATGACCACGCCACCCTGGCGGCCTACGATGCCTTCTTCGAACGACCCGACCTGATCTGGCTGGAACTGACCCGGGACGTAGTGGAACTGGCGACGGTGATACGCGCCCGCCACGGCCTGCGCACCCCGGACGCTCTGCAGGCGGCCTGCTGCCTGCAACTGGGCGACGACCATGTGCTCTTCACCGGCGACGACGCCTTCCGGCGCGTCGCCGGCCTCAACGTCAATCGGCTGTAACCCATGCTGCGACTCACCGAAATCAAGCTCCCCCTGGGCCACCCGGAAGGCGACCTGACCGCCGCCATCCTCAAGAAACTGGGCATTCCGCCGGGACAACTCCAGGGCTTCACCATCCACCGGCGCGGCTACGACGCGCGCAAGCGCTCCGCCATCCACCTCATCTACACCCTGGACGTAACGGTGCAGAACGAGGCGGCCGTGCTGAAGCGCCTGGGCCGCGACCCCCATGTGCAGCCGACGCCGGACATGGCCTACCGCTTCGTCGCTCGGGCGCCGCAGGGTTTCGGCGAGCGTCCGGTCATCGTCGGTACCGGGCCGTGCGGCCTCCTGGCCGGGCTGGTGCTGGCGCAGATGGGGTTCCGGCCGCTCCTGCTGGAGCGCGGCAAGGCGGTGCGGGAACGGACGAAAGACACCTGGGGCCTGTGGCGCAAGGGTGAGCTGAACCCGGAATCCAATGTGCAGTTCGGCGAG
>CAIXFP010000140.1 GCA_903918705.1 uncultured Pseudomonadota bacterium | reverse complement strand
GCGAAACGCATGGGCAAGAAGCGGGTGATCGCCGAGACCGGCGCCGGCATGCACGGCGTGGCCACCGCCACGGTGGCGGCGCGCTTCGGCATGGAGTGCATCGTCTACATGGGCGCCGAGGATATCCAGCGCCAGGCCCCCAACGTGTTCCGCATGAAGCTCCTGGGCGCCACCGTGGTGCCGGTGGAAAGCGGCTCGCGCACCCTCAAGGACGCCTGCAACGAGGCTATCCGCGACTGGGTCACCAACGTGGAATCCACCTTCTACATCTTTGGCACCGCCGCCGGCCCCCACCCCTACCCGATGATGGTACGCGACTTCCAGTGCGTCATCGGCAACGAGGCGAAGGTGCAGATGCCGGAAATGATCGGGCGCCAGCCGGATGCGGTGATCGCCTGCGTCGGCGGCGGCTCCAACGCCATCGGCCTGTTCCATCCCTACATCGAGGTCGAAGGCGTGCAGATCATCGGCGTCGAGGCTGCCGGGTTCGGCCTGGAGACCGGCAAACACGCGGCACCCCTGACGGGCGAAGCCAAGGTGGGCGTATTGCACGGCAACAAGGTCTATCTGATGCAGGACGCGGACGGCCAGATCATCGAGACCCATTCCATCTCCGCCGGCCTGGACTACCCCGGCGTCGGCCCGGAGCACTGCCTGTTGAAGGACCTGGGCCGCGCCCAGTACGTCGCCGCCACCGATGACGAGGCCATCGCGGCCTTCGACGCCCTGTGCCGCTACGAGGGCATCATCCCGGCCCTGGAATCCAGCCACGCCCTGGCCCACGCCATGAAGATCGCGCCGACCATGGGACGCGACAAGGTGCTGCTGGTAAACCTTTCCGGGCGCGGCGACAAGGACATGAATACGGTGGCGAAGCTGAAAGGCATTGTGCTATGAGCGGCAGGCGTAGGTTGGGTAAAGCCGAAGGCGTGCCCAACCTACGGGTCTACCAAGTCAGGCAAGTGTTGCTGGCGATTACGAAGTTGAAAGGGGTGCAAGATGATCAATCCTGACCATTACACCTACCGTGTTACCTGGTCCGAGGAAGACGGCGAATATGTTGGCCTGTGCGCCGAATATCCGGGTCTTTCCCATCTGGCACCGATCCGCGGCGAGGCGCTGGAAGGCATATCCGCGCTGGTGCGCGATGTGGTGGCCGACCTTGCCGCGACGGGCCAGTCGATCCCGGAACCCCTTGCCGAGCGCCATTTCAGTGGCAAGTTCATGGTCCGGGTGCCGCCGGAGTTGCACCGCTCTCTGGCCACGCGTGCGGCGGAGGAAGGGGTGAGCCTGAATCGGTATGTCAGTGCCAGGTTGGTGCGCTAAGTTTCCGTAAGCAATGCCACATGATCGAGTGAATGGATGCCTGGGATGCCCACTGTCAGAACCATTGAAATCGAAATGCCGATAGCCGTGAATGTATCGGTGAGTGAAAGCACATTGAGTGTCGATTTGCAAGACGGCCGCTGTATTTCAGTGCCGGTGGCGTGGTATCCACGACTGGCTCACGGCTCCGCCGAGGAACGAGATAACTGGAGTCTGATTGGCCGGGGTGTGGGAATTCACTGGGAAGACCTGGATGAAGGCATTAGTACGCTGGGATTGATAGAAGGCAAGCCGTCGAACGAGGGCCAGGAATCCTTTCGGCAATGGCTGGCGGCAAGGCGGAGTTGAGAGGAGTCGCGACTTGTATCGCTACGAAATCATTTTGTTCTGGAGCAAGGAAGACAACGCTTTCGTGGCGGATGTGCCGGAGTTGCCGGTTTGTATGGCACATGGCGATACCTATGAAGCCACCTTGGCCAATACCAAGGAGGCGATGGCTCTCTGGATAGAAACTGCACGGGAAATCGGTAGACCAGTTCCCGAGCCACATGGACGCCTGTTTTATGCGTAATAATCTTTGGCCAACTACGGGGAGTAAACATGGCTAACGAACTAACCTGGCGTCAGGCTATTGAAAAGGTTCTTGGCGTAACTACTAGTCCGCTTCATTACAATGAAATCACAGAACGAATAATTTCTGACGGCTTGAGAAAAAGCCTGGGTGCGACACCGGCAGCCACGGTCAATGCACAGATAAGCGCATCGATAAAGAAAGATGGATTGCAATCTCCGTATGTTCGGGTGGCTAAGGGGACTTATATTCTCGCCAAACCTACTGCTGCATCTTCGGTTGCGACGAGCAAGCTGACTCCGACTGTATCGGTACCTGATGAATCGGAGGCACAATACGACATCGTGACCTCGTTTGGGATGTTTTGGCGGCGCAATGCTATTGAATGGATGGCTACACCCAAGATATTGGGAATGCAGCAAATTGGAGCAACTCCCGTTGATTTCAATAAGCAACTAGGTATTTATCTCCTATATGATGGTCGGGAAGTTATTTATATCGGACGGACAACAGACAGGCCATTAGGCCGCCGTTTGTAT
>CAIXFP010000139.1 GCA_903918705.1 uncultured Pseudomonadota bacterium | reverse complement strand
GTACACCGCCTGGTACTTCTCGACCCGGTAGTAATGGCCGAAGCCGATGTAGAGCAGACCCCAGGTGAGGGTGGCCAGACCGCTGACGACCAGGGTGGAGATCACCGGTGGGCGGCGCAATGGCATCCGCCGCAGGACCAGGTAGATCACGCCCCAGATCAGGCCGACGCGCAGCAGCAGGTTGAGGCTGCCGAGCAACTCGCCGCGGTCGGCACCGAGAATGTCCACGCTGGCCAGAAAGCTGATGAGGGCCTGGCTCGCGATGGTGATTCCCACCAGGGCGAAGGCCACGGGAATGATGATGAGCGGCAGGGTCCAGTTGAAGACGAAGTGGCGCTTGGCCTCGTCGGGAAAAATCACCCGGAACGCGCTCTGCAGGGCGTTGACCAGCCCACGCGAGGACAGCAACAGGGTCAACAAACCGACCCCCCCGGCGCTGAGGGCGGTTTTCTTCGGGATGAAACCCAGGTCGGCCAGGCGATCCATCTGGAACTGGTCGTACAGCGCGGCCAGCAGCATGCTCGCCGGAGTGGAGGTTTCCGCCAGCTTGGCCAGGTACTGGGCGCCGTAGGTGAGCAGCAGCACCAGGGGCGCGGCGGAGAGGAGGAAATAGAAGGCGGTGGCCGCGGCATGGTTGGTCAGCTCGTTCTTCACGAACATGCGCCAGGCGGTGTAAACGGTCTGGATCAGCCAATCCAGACGGTTTTGTTGGTGTTCCTGAAGCCGGATGACGGACATGGGGAGCGGAGTTTCGGAGGGGGACGCTAAAATGCGCCATTTTCTCAGCCAGGAAAACCCCATGACGTATGTTCGTCCCTCGCTCGTTCGCCCCTTTGCCGCCCTGCGCCCCGCTCCCGGCCGTGCCCCGGAAGTGATCGCGCCGCCCTATGACGTGCTCAATACCGAGGAAGCGCGGGCGCTGGCGATCGGACGGCCATGGAGTTTCCTGCACATCTCCAAGTCGGAGATCGACCTGCCCGCCGGTACCGATCCCTACGCGCCGGAGGTCTACGCCAAGGCGGCGGAAAACCTGAAGAAAATGCGCGACGCCGGCGTGCTGGTGCAGGACGAGTCGGCCTGTTACTACGCCTATCGCCTGATCATGGGCGAACACATCCAGGTGGGACTGGTGGCCGCCGCCAGCGTGGCCGACTACGACAGCAATCGCATCCGCAAGCACGAGTTCACCCGCCCCGACAAGGAAGACGACCGGGTCCGCCAGATCGACGCCCTCGATGCCCAGACCGGCCCAGTGCTGCTGGCCTACCCGCATTCTCCCTACGTGGATGCCATACTCGCCGCCGCGACCCAGGGCGAACCGGATGCCGACGGGGTGGCCGAGTCGGGCGTGCGCCATACTCTCTGGGTCATCCGCGACGGGGATGCCATCAACCATCTGACCCATTTGTTCGACGCCATGCCGGCCCTCTACATCGCCGACGGCCACCACCGTTCCGCCTCCGCCAGTCGCATCTGCGCGACGCGCCGCGCCGCCAACCCGGCGCATACCGGAAACGAGGACTACAACTATTTCCTCTCGGTGGTCTTCCCGCACCACCAGATGCGGATCATGGATTACAACCGGGTGATCAAGGATCTCAACGGCCTTTCCGAGCCCGAGTTCATGGCCAAAGTCGCGGAGAACTTCATGATCGAGATGTCGGAAGCCGGCGCGGTGAAGCCCGCCGCGCCCGGTGAATTCGGCCTCTACCTCAACGGCCGCTGGATCAAGCTGACCATCCGTCCCGACCTGATCCCCGCCGACCCGGTGGGCCGGCTGGACGTGAGTCTGCTGCAGAACAACCTGATTGCCCCGATCCTGGGCATCAGTGACCCGCGCCGCGACAAGCGCATCGACTTCGTCGGCGGCATCCGCGGCTTGGGCGAGTTGGAAAAGCGGGTGAATTCCGGCGAGATGGTCTTAGGCTTCTCGCTGCACGCCACCAGCATGGAAGACCTGATGGCGGTGGCCGACGCCAACGAAGTAATGCCGCCCAAATCCACCTGGTTCGAGCCCAAGCTGGCCGACGGCCTGGCCTCGCACCTGCTTTGAAACTCCTCGCCTTCGATACCGCCAGCGAGTGGTGTTCCGCCGCGCTCCTCATCGACGGCGCGGGGAGTTTTCGCGCCGTCCACGCCGGGCAGAAGCATTCTGAACTGCTCACGCCGATGTTGAGTGAATTGCTGGCCGCGGCGGGCCTGGGTTTGCGCCAACTGGACGGCCTCGTCTACGGCATGGGACCGGGCTCCTTCACCGGCCTGCGCATCGCCTGCGGCGTGGCCCAGGGCTTGGGCCTGGGCGCCGACCTGCCGGTGCTGGGCATCTCCACTCTGGAGGCCCTGGCCGAGGAGGCTGGTGGTGAAGAGGTGCTCGCCTGTCTCGACGCCCGCATGCACGAGGTCTATGCCTGCCTGTACCGGCACGAAGGCCAGGGCTGGCGCGCGCTGGCCGGCCCGGTCGTTTGTCCGCCGCTGGCAGCGCCCATGCCGGCAACCCCGGGTTGCATCGGTGCCGGCCCCGGTTTCGCCGCCTACCCCGCCTTGTGCGAGCGCGGCGGCCTCACTCGCATCGTCGCCGACGCCATCCCGCACGCCCGCGCCATGGTGAGGCTGGCGGCCCCACGCTACGCGGCGGGCGAATACGGCGCGGCGGAAACCGCGAAACCGCTTTACGTGCGCAACAAGGTCGCCCTCAAAATCAGCGAACGATGAACGCCTTGCTGAAACCTCTGGAAATGGATTTCCGCCCGATGCGAGCGGCGGATCTGGACGCCGTGATCAAGATCGAGCGCGCCGCCTATCCCTATCCCTGGATCCTGACCAACTTCCGGGACTGCCTGGAATCCGGCTATTCCAGTTGGGTGGCGGAAATCGAGGGTGAACCGGCCGGTTATTGGATCATGATGTTGGCGGTGGGCGAAGGGCATATCCTCAATTGCTGTGTCGCGCCCGCATGGCAGGGGCGCGGCTTCGGCCGCAGCCTCATGCGGCATCTCATCGACACGGCTCGGCAACACGCCACCGAGGCACTGTATTTGGAAGTCCGCCCGTCCAATACCCGCGCCGTGACCCTCTACGAACGACTCGGTTTCGACGGCATTGCCCTGCGCCGCGACTACTACCCGGCCGACCAGGGACGCGAAGACGCCCTGGTGATGCGGATGATTCTGTGATGCTCACGCGCGACGATTGCTACAAGGAACTAGGCCTGCTGCCGGTATGGCGGCTGAAGGATGTGCCATCGGGCCGGCGAGGCGCCGGCGCTACTATAGCGCCGGCGCCCTCGCCGGCGAATTTGCGCCCGCAGCTCCTGCAAGGTATCCACAGTCGTGGCTACCTCCCGCACGTCAAGGCCGATGGCGCCACCTACTTCGTCACCTTCCGCCTGGCCGACAGCCTGCCCGCGGAAGTGTTGGAATCCTGGGCGGATGCTCCGGAAGATGAACGGGCGCGTAACACGGAACGCTATCTCGATCAGGGTGCCGGCGCATGCCTGCTGGCTAGGCCAGAACTGGCGGAAATCGTCGTACAAACGTTGCTTTGCCATGTCGGCAGCCAACATACCCTGCATGAATACGTGGTCATGCCGAATCATGTCCACGTTCTGCTGACCCCTTTGGGGGAATACACGCTGAGCGACCTCCTGCAGGGCATGAAATCCGTTTCCGCCCACAAGATCAACACCGTGCTGGGGCGGGAGGGGCCACTATGGCAACACGAGATTTTCGACCGGGTGGTTCGGGATGATGACGAGATGCAGCGGCTTGCCTTTTACATCCGGCGCAATCCGGTCAAGGCGGGGTTGATCACCGAGGAGAGTGGGTTCCGCTGGAGCAGCGCGTGGAACAAGGACGCCGGCGAGGCGCCGGCGCTACAGCGGGCGTTGCTCCGGCCCGGCGAGGCGACAGCAAGCGCGGTTGTAGCGCCTGCGCCCCGCCGGCCCGACGTTGCCACGGAGAGCCTCGAGTGGCCCGCCCTAACCGCCGCCATCAAGTCCTGCACCCTCTGCCCTCTGCACAAGAGCCGCACCCAGGGCGTGCCGGGGGTGGGCGACCTCCACGCCGAGTGGTTGTTCATCGGCGAAGCGCCTGGGGCGGATGAGGACCGCCAGGGCGAGCCCTTCGTCGGCCAGGCCGGCAAGCTGCTGGACGCCATGCTGGCGGCGTTGCGGCTGAAACGCGGGGAAAACGTCTACATCGCCAACGTCCTGAAGTCGCGCCCGCCCGGCAATCGCGACCCCCACCCGGATGAGGTCGCCGCCTGCCTGCCCTACCTGGAGCGTCAGATCGACCTGATCCGGCCGAAGCTGATCGTCGCCGTGGGACGCATCGCCGCACAAAATCTGCTCAAGACCGACACCCCCATCGGCAAGCTGCGCGGGCACGTCCACCAGTATCGTGGCTTGCCCCTGGTGGTGACCTATCATCCTGCCTATCTGTTGCGCAGCCCGGTGGACAAGTCTCGTGCCTGGGAAGACCTGGTACTGGCGGCGAATACAATGAAAAACCTAAAAACCCCCAACCCATGAGGCGATCATGCGCAAGCTGTTGATTTCAATATTGTTACTCGGGCTACTCGGCAGCCTCTCCGGCTGCGGATACAACACCCTGCAAGTCCAGGACGAAGCGGTCAAGGCAAACTGGTCCGAGGTATTGAACCAGTACCAGCGCCGCGCCGACCTGGTCCCCAATCTGGTCAGGACAGTGCAGGGCTATGCCGCCCATGAAGCCAAGGTGCTGACGGAAGTCACCCAGGCCCGCGCCCAGGTCGGACAGATCGCCATGACGCCGCAGTTGGCCGACGATCCCGCCGCGCTACAGAAATTTCAGGCCGCCCAGGGCGCGCTCAGTGGCGCTCTGTCGCGACTGCTGGTGGTATCGGAGAACTACCCGCAACTCAAGGCCGACGCCGGATTCCGCGATCTCCAGGCACAACTGGAAGGCACGGAAAACCGCATCACCGTGGCCCGCAACCGCTATATCAAGGCGGTGCAGGACTACAACGTCACCGCGCGCTCCTTCCCCAGCAATCTGACGGCGAAGATCTTCAGCATGCAGACCAAACCGAGTTTCACCGTGGATGACGAGAAAGCACTGGCCAAGCCGCCGACTGTGGATTTTGGTTCTGGGAAATAATCCTTGACCGGCTGTGGGTAACCCAGGGAAACACAATCCAACAACCTTCCGACTAAAGTGGGAGTCCAGTTCCATCCCTCCTGGCGGCTTTCGCCGGGTGACGCACTGAATCGCGGTAGGGACGCCCATTACTGGGCGCCCCCCGCACAGAT
>CAIXFP010000138.1 GCA_903918705.1 uncultured Pseudomonadota bacterium | reverse complement strand
CGCATCGGCACCGTATTTGTCGCGCACATATTCGATCACACGCCAGCGGTTGTCCTGGCAGAAATCGACGTCGAAGTCGGGCATCGATACCCGTTCCGGGTTGAGGAAGCGCTCGAACAGCAGGGCGTAGCGCAGCGGGTCCAGGTCGGTGATGCCGATGGAGAAGGCCACCAGGGAGCCGGCGCCGGAACCCCGCCCCGGCCCCACCGGCACGCCGTTGGCTTTGCCCCAGTTGATGAAGTCCGCCACGATCAGGAAGTAGCCGGGGAAGCCCATCTGGATGATGGTGTTCAGCTCCAGGTCCAGGCGCGCCTGGTATTCCGACATGTTCGCGGCGCGTTCCTGTGCATCGGGGAACAGCACCGCCATGCGCCGCTCCAGCCCTTCCTGGGCGAACTGTCGCAGGTAGGCATCGAGCGGCAGACCGCCCGGCGTGGGGAAGTCCGGCAGCTTGCTCTTGCCCAGTTCCAGGGTCAGGTTGCAGCGCCGGGCGATCTCGATGGAGTTTTCCAGGGCCTCCGGGAGGTCGGCGAACAACGCCGCCATCTCATCCTGGGTCTTGAAGTAATCGTCGTCGGTGAAGGTCTTGGGCCGACGGCGGTCGGCAAGCGTGTAGCCCTCGGCGATGCACACCCGCGCCTCGTGGGCGGTGTAGTCATCGCGGCTCAGGAACTGCACCGGATGGGTGGCCACCACCGGCAGGTTCAGATCTTCCGCCAGGGTCACGGCGCGGGCGACGTGGAGGTCGCACTCGGGGCGGCCGTCGCGCTGCAGTTCAAGGAAATAGCGGCCGGGGAAGCGCCTGGACCATTCGCCGGCGAGGGTGCGGGCCAGGTCCAGGGAGCCGTGGCTCAAGGCCTGACCGACATCGCCGAGATGGCCGCCGGAGAGGGCGATGAGGCCGTCGCCCCAGGCGTCGAACCAGGACGGGTCCACCAGGGCACGGCCGCGGTGGATATTCTGGCGGTAGGCACGGGACAGCAGTTCGCACAGGTTGTGCCAGCCAGCCCGATCCTGCACCAGCAGCAGCAGCCGAGTAGGCTTGTCCACCGCGCCAGGCGGGGCCACCCATAGGTCGCAACCGGCGATGGGCTTGATGCCCTTTTTGCGCGCCGCGGAATAGAACTTCACCAGGCCGAAGGTGTTGGCCAAGTCGGTGACTGCCACTGCCGACATGCCATCCGCTCGGGCGGCATCGACTGGCTGACAATCGTGGTTCTTGCCCGTATCCAAGCGCATCAATCCGTCCTGAATAGAGAATTCGCTGTGCAGGCGGAGATGGACGAAACGGGGAGCGGGCATGAGAAGCACGAACGGCGAAAGGAGCGGATTTTACTCCGGCAGCCAACCGTTACCGGCGGCACTTGGCGCGCTTGTTGCGACGCAGCAAGCGCATCGGCGAGAATGCCGGATCGCTTATGCAGCCGGGAGCCAGGCATGAAACGGGTTGTGTTCAATCAGAAAGGCGGCGTGGGCAAATCCACTATCACCTGCAACCTGGCTGCCATCGCCGCCACCCAGGGACAACGCATCCTGGTCATCGACCTGGACCCGCAAGGCAACAGCAGCCATTACCTGCTGGGGGAAGCGACCGATCCGAATCTGACCCTGGCCGATTTCTACGACCAGGTTCTTAATTTCCGGATGCGCCCGCGCAAGACCCGGGAATTCGCCCAGGCCACGCCCTTCGCGAACCTGTGGGTGATGGCCTCCCACCCGAACCTGGAAGAACTCGGCGGCAAGCTGGAAGCACGCTACAAGATCTACAAGTTGCGCGAGGCACTCGATGAGATCGACGACGATTTCGACCAGATCTGGATCGACACCCCACCCGCCTTCAATTTCCACACTCGCTCGGCCCTGATCGCCGCCGACCGCTGCCTGATTCCCTTCGATTGCGATACCTTCTCGCGCCGCGCTCTCTATAGCCTGATCCAGAACGTGGAAGAGATCCGCATCGACCATAACCACAAGTTGTCCGTGGAAGGCATCGTGGTGAATCAGTTCCTCAGCCGCTCCTCCCTGCCGCGGAGGGTGGTGGCGGAACTGCTGGCCGAAGGCCTGCCGGTGCTGCCGCAGCACCTCTCGTCGTCGATCAAGGTGAAGGAATCCCACGAGGCTTGCCGGCCGCTGATTCATTTGTTCCCGGGGCACAAGCTGACCCGGGAATATCAGGGGCTGTACGCAAGCCTGGCGGTCTGACCGGGGGTCGGCCGCCTATTTGCAATGGGGGCTGGCACATCACTATTTGACGCGGCAAGCATGAAAATGAAAACGCCCGTCGGGCCAAAGGCCGCACGGGCGCGGAGGAGCGGTATTGGCTGGCTAGGCTTAGCAGGCCGCCTTCATGGCGGCGCCGGAAACCTGAGAAGCCTGTTCCGTTGCCAGCTTGATGCCATCCTGGACCAGGCTGCTGTATTCAGTGCTGGTGGCATAGATGTCGGTCATGCCGGTACGCACGGCGGCCATGTTGCGCTCGCCCACTTCGCGGGCCAGGGCACTCTGACCCGCCATCAGTTCCTGGAAGCCCTTGGCCTTGGCAACCATTTCCAGGCCGCGGGTACCAGCGTCCATGTAATAGGCAGCCAGTTCGGCTTGTTGCTGGAACATCTTGTCGAAAGTGCGCATGTTCAGTTCGGCCAATTTGCGGATGGCTTCCAGAACGGTTTCGTTGCTCTTTTCGATCATTTCAATGACTTGCTTTTGCATGGTG
>CAIXFP010000137.1 GCA_903918705.1 uncultured Pseudomonadota bacterium | reverse complement strand
GCCGCTGGCCACCGACACGCTTCCCCCACCCAGTGAGGATTGAGCCATGCGCATGTACAGCCCGGAATGGGAAGCGGTAAAAGAGTTGCAGTTCACACCCAGGGTTCTGGACCTTCAGTACGACATCTCAGCCGGCGAGATTCCCGCCGATCATGGTCCCGCGCTCTATCAGGAGATTCTGCGCCACCTGCCCTGGCTGGCCGACATTCCCGAGGCCGCGATCCACCCGGTACACGGCGCGCCAAGTGGGCGCAATGCCAATCTGGTGATCAACCGGCGGGTGAAACTGGTTCTGCGGCTGCCGGTCGCGCACGCGCAAGAAGCGCGCACACTGGTCGGCAGGAGCATCAACCCCGGCGCCGGTATTCTCGGCATCGGCGCCATGAAGGAAAAGCAACTGACGCCCTTCGGCACCCTCTACTCCCATTTCGTCACCCTGGGCACGGCCGACGAGAACGCCATCCTTGAGGAAGCCCGGCGGCAATTGCAGGAAATGGGCATCCAATGCGTACTCATCCCGGGGTTGCAACGTAAAATGCACACTCCCGATGGGGAAATCAGCGGGCACACACTGATGCTACACGACCTCAGCCTGACGCAGTCCCTGGCCGTTCAGGAACACGGCATAGGACTGCACCGGACCTGGGGCTGCGGCATCTTCATACCGCACAAATCGATCAAGGAAGTCGCCGCTTCCTGATCACCGGGCCTTGGCCCGGTCAGATCGTCAATTTTTTCAACCCGTGAAACAGGAGAAAACCGTGGGATACGTACTGAATGGCGAAGAACTCGAAGTGGATGATGATGGCTTTCTGTTGGAGGCGAATTTCAGCGACGAAATCGTCCCCGTGATTGCCGAGGCCGAGGGCCTGACCCTGACCGACGATCATTGGCTGGTCATCAACTTCATGCGTGACAAGTACCGCGAGGACGGCCAGACCCCCAACTTCCGCAACATGCTGGCGGAGATGGATGAACTGCACCCCGGCACCGACTGGAAGAAAAAACTGTACGAGTTGTTCCCGTTGCAGCCCAATCGCCAGTCAGCCAAGGTCGCCGGCCTGCCCAAGCCGTTCGGCAAGGGCGGTTACTAACAACCTGTGGAGAGTGGAGAGTGAGTCTCTCGACACCACTCGACTCTCCACTCTCGAATTCACCTCATGTTCATCAACACCCTCGTCACCACCGAAGACCTCGCAGCCCATCTCGACGACCCCAAATGGGTTGTCATCGATTGCCGCTTTACCCTGACCGACCCGGAAGGCGGACGTCAGGCGTATCTGAAAAGCCATATTCCCGGCGCGCGCTATGCCCATCTCGACGAGGACATGGCGGCGCCCATCAGCGAAACCACCGGCCGCCACCCCCTGCCGGACATCCAGGTGCTGGCGGATAAACTGTCCGCCTGGGGCGTCGGCGTCAATCGCCAGGTGGTGGTCTACGACGATAGCTATGGCGCCATGGCCGTGCGCCTGTGGTGGATGTTGCGCTGGCTCGGCCACCCCGGTGTCGCCTTGCTCGACGGCGGTTTTCCGAAGTGGCGCAAGGAACAGCGGCCGCTGACCACGGATTTGCCGCAAATACTCAAGGCCAGTTGCGCCTGCCTGCCGGAACCGAGCCAGATCGTCCGGGTCGACGACGTCCTGCGCGCCTCGCAAAGCGGCGACGCACTGATCATCGACGCCCGGCCGGAACGCCGTTTCAGTGGCGAATACGAGCCCCTCGACCCGGTGGCCGGCCACATTCCCGGTTCCATCAACTGGTCCTTCGAGGAAAACCTGGACATCGACGGCACCTTTCTGCCACCGGAAGCCCTGCGCGAGAACTTCCAGGCCTTGTTGAAAGGCCGAGCGCCCTGGCAGGTCATCCATTCCTGCGGCTCCGGCGTCACCGCCTGTCACAACCTG